>JAGQQT010000121.1 GCA_020426065.1 Planctomycetaceae bacterium
GTCTTCGTTGTAGCCATCGCTCTCTGCATAACGCACCACATCCAGCCAGTGCTGAGCCCAGCGCTCACCGTATCGTGGACTCTCCATCAACTCGTTGATCAACTGCTGCCAGGCATCGGGGCGATTGTCGTTGACAAACGCTGCGATCTGTTCGGGAGTGGGGGGGAGTCCGTGCAGATCGAAATAGGCCCGCCTGACGAGTTCGTAACGATCGGCTTCAGGGGCAGGTTCCAGTCCCGCTGCTTCCAGCTTCCGGGCAATAAAACGGTCAACCTCATTTCTCGCCCAGCCCTCGCCCGTGGATGGGACCTCAGGTTCACGGACAGGCTGAATGGCCCACCAGTTACGGTCTTCATCGGTGAAGGTTTTTTCCGAAGAACGAATGTGGCTGGAATCGGCTTCCGGCCAGGGAGCACCTATCTGCACCCAGCGAGACAACACTTCGATGGAATCCGGGCTCAATTGTCCTTCCGGTGGCATCTCAAACGAGGCGTAATGAATAGCCTCGATCATCAGGCTTTCTTCGGGCTTACCGGGAACGAGCGAAGGGCCGCTTTCACCCCCTTTGAGCATGGCTGCCAACGAATCGAGTCGCAGTTCACCTTTCTGCTTTTCGGCTCCATGACACTGCACGCACTTCGAAGCCAGTAAGGGACGCACTTTCGATTCGAAGAATTTCATGTGCTCGACATTGATTGCATCTTCCGCACAGGCCAGAGCTGGCAGAACCAGTAAACCGATTATCCCCAGGATTCGGATGAACATGAAGCACCTTTCCGCATCGATTCAGTATCAATATCTTTTGATGGCAGATTCTGGCGTGAGGTTACCTCTTTAGGGAAAGAAAAGCCAGATTTGCTGCCAGATAACCATTTCTCCCAAGTTGATTCACCATCTTCTCAGGCATAACACGTCTGTAAGGGTGAATAGAAGTGCGCACAAAAGAACAGTTTACTCCATCACTGGCAGTCCGCCAATCAACACCGGATCGACGTGATGTTTGTCATCCAGTGCATCCTGGAAGAACAAACCCTCCACTGATTCTCCCTCTGCGTATCCAAGATCGGACAGATCGATCCCCACTGCCAGACCGCGAAACCGGATGGCCTGTCTGTTGGGAATGTTCTCCACCGACTCCAGCATTGCCAGAGAGTTGGCCACATCGTCAAACATGTAAACATAGAAGTTGGTGAGGTCGCGTGCATGTGGTGATTCCATGGTCAGGTCGAACACTCGGATGGTATGTGACCTCAGCCCTTCTCGAAACTGCAGTGGACTGACATGAAAGGCATCTCCCTCAGGAGGGTTGGACAACGTCTGCAAATCAAAAAAGACGACATCCGGGCCAGGGCCGTTCAACACTGACTGATCAAATCGGATGGCCAGACCGGGTGTGGAATCTTCGCCGGACAGGACTGGAGTTGTTGTGAGCGGCTCTTCGCTTCCACCCGGGTTGATGACCCCTGTGATCAGGCTGTGATCGGACGAAGTCTCCGCACGAACCTGGGGCAGTGTTTCGTTGCCACACAGATAGGCGCCTGGCGAAGTTGCTTTAAAGGCGATTACACGAGCGGGAATCAGATTTTCTACGGGGATTTCGGTGATTCTACCCTCCCGCTGGACGGTCACGCTGATGAGGTTTTCTGCCCCGCCATCCTCAGCCGTGGTGGCTTTGTAGGAAACGATGCGGTCCGGCAGTTGCTGACGATAGGTGCTCTGATCAAAGGGGATATCGTCAGTCGAGAAAACACGTCCCCTGATGAACCTTCTGGCTTCTCCGTCTGTTAATCGGACTTCATCCTGCGATGCCTCGGAACGTTTTTTCATCTCGTAAACGTCGGCCGCTCCTTCTATGACTTGGACTTCCGTTTCACTGGTTTCGGCAACGCTGACCGTAAACCGGGTTCCCCGGTCAACCACACGTGTGACAGGTGTTTCCACACGAAAGCCTTCCGCTCCATCGGGAGCATGGACACTGCAGCGGCCCACATCCAGGGCCAGGCACTCATCTGACAGAACTCGAAACACCGCCGGACCCTCAACGATGGCAGTGGCACCAGCAGGAAAACGGACTTCAGCCAGCCCGCTCATGAGTACATAGTCGCGATTCAGAGAAAGCTGCGAATTGTCTGGGGGTAAAAGCTCGCCAAAAAATCGCGCCCGGGCCAGGCTGATAAAGCGGACTCCGCCCTGTTCAGACGAGTTGGCTCCCGGCGGATTGTTGTTGACCTGCTGGTGATGTCTCCCCGGGTTTTTCTCTGGCCAGAATGCAGAGCCAACAATCGCAACCAGGGTCAGAACGGTCGCCAGCAACATGGATTGCCAGGAAATCCAGGCTCGATTCGGGGAAGTCAGCCGCTTCTCGGTGTGAGTGCTCTGCTCGACTCTGGCCATGACACTATGGATAAAATGATCGGAGCTGTCAGGCAGGCGCGAAAGAACTTCCTGAACGAACTGGTCCTGTCTTGAGTCGGTATTTTCACTAACCAGACCCAGTAACCGATGAGTCTGATACAACTCCGCAGCCAGCTTCAGCAGGTGTTCGTCGGAAGAGAGCAAATCGCGGAGCCGAGCGATCCCGGATTCATCCAGATCACCCTCGAGATAATCGGTCCACAGGTTCGAAAACTCTTCAGGAATGTTCATGCTTCACCCCCTTCAGCCATTGCCAGTCGATTCTCGACACATTGCTGCAGCGTCTGCCTGATCTGCCAAAGCTGTTTTTTGACCGCCGCAACGGAGCGACCGCTGCGGGCTGCCATCTCTTCCAGTGAAATTTCTTCTTCGTATCGCCAGGTTATATAGCGTCTCAGATGTTCTGCCAGAGATTGAAGACACATCTGCAAATACTCCAGCCGGGCCACCAGTAACTCCGGCCGGTCATCACTCCGACGCTCCAGTTCCCGTTGCAATAGATCAGGAGCGTATCGTGAATGGTAATCGGCCACCCGTCGTAACCGAGTCAATTCCGTTTTCAGTTGATACCGGGCAATCGTGAATAACCAGGCATCGAATCGGGTGCCAGCTTTATATTGATCCAGACTCTTATACGCGGCAATGAACGACCGCTGCGCGATCTCATCGACATCAATTCCCTGAGGCAAGTGACCAGCCAGCCAGGCCCGCAACGGCCTCTCAAACCGACGGACCACGAACTCAAAGGCTTCTGTTTCTCCTGCACAAGTGCGTCGGATAGCCTCTTCCAGCTGCCGGTTGTCGGTAGAATCCTGTTCCATCTCTTCATCCAATGGCAGTTTTCAGGAGTTGGTTACCCTCAATTCTGGAAATCACCCAGATTCCTGATGCGATTTCCATATCTCGGCCGTTTGATTATGACTGAAAGTATGATCAACATTCTTGTTGTCAAACAGTTGCGGGGGATACTGGTCAGTTGGCGTGAGGGCAAATCATTCTGGCAGCAGGGAAGAGAGCAGTTCTCGGGCCTGGGGAATTTTTCCAGCAAGGAGTTGGGCAACAACTTCATCCAGAGTTTTTTGCTGGTCTGGCTGTTCTCTTCTCAGCTGGAGAATTTTCAGGGGAATCTCGAGATCCTTCCCCACTGGCTCAAATGAGGAGTCAAATCTTTCGCGTCGAAAGTTCTGCAGAAATTCCAGGTCTCGATATCCGTATTCCTGGCTCGGTTCAATCTGAGTCCCTTCGCCCCAGTCATTCCAGGTGACCAGTTGAATCAGAAACTGCCGAGAGTCTGTTACCTTCTGCAAAGTCTCCTGAAATGTTTTCCCAGCCCGATCAGGCAGTACGGGATAGCCTTCACCGATTCCGGCTTCCCGATAGATATCATCAAACCGGGGAAAGGCGGCGGGAATTGCCTGAGGCCAGTTCTGCGACTCTGCCAGAAAGCGGTCCACCTGTTTCAGTCCGATCCTGGGAGCGGGCCAGCCAAACGCTCCTGATGCTCCCTCGCGACGATAATCCTGGCTGAAGTAATTCAGTTCAAATGAAAGTTCCTTCAGACACTCGGTCCATTCCTGTTTTGATAAACCGGCATGTCCAAATGAAAGCAGCACCGGTTTCCGATCCTGCTTCAGATAGCTGCCAGATTGAAACCAGTAGCGGTTTAGCCACTCCAGTTCTTTTACCGCATGGGAGACCTTATTGGACTCCGAAATTCGATGAGCTGCGACCAGAGCGGGGATGGTCTGGTCTTCATAGCAGATGACAAACTTCATCTGCATCCGCTCGCACTGCTGCAGCAATCGTGTGGTGTTGCGATGGAGTTGGGCATAGTCATTCAGGTCGGTCAGTCCGTACCAGTCGACAATCACTCCCTCAATCCCGGCCAGCTTCATCAATAACAGATGATACTCCAGCACCTGGGGATCTCCGGAATCATACGGACCGATCAGCGGATAACTGGTGGAGGCAATCTGCCGTTTTTCCCCTATGATTGTCTCCGGATCGAAATGATTCATCGTCCAGTGCCAGCCCCAGTGATCACTGAAAGGCTTTGCTTTAAACCAGGGCATGTAATGCGCCAGGATGACAGGTTTCGCCCCGGATGAATCCTCTTTCGCCAAATCGATTGCCTGGGCCGGAAGTACACTTGCGCTCAAGGTCACTACAAACAGGATTGAGGCAAGCTGCTTTTGCGAAAAGGCAGACAGCAGCACAAACACAATCGAGTTGGCAATCAACCCCCAGGCGGAAGCATGGATGGGGGCAAGGGCTTTCGCCTGATCAATCACGCCAGACAGGGAAGCCGAAGTGGATTCGGGCAACAACTGCATCAACGGAGGAAAGAGCGAAGTGAAGCAGAAGGCGACAACCAGCCCGCACACCAGACCGCAGATGGCCGCCGATTTCGTTCCTCGGCGGACGAACAGCACATCGATCGTCATCGGAAGCAGCTGCACACTGAATGCCACTGCAAACAGGGCCAGGCCGACAATCATCTGCATGAAACCGGCCAGGCTGCTTTCGGGTCGGCTGCCAATCAAAACCAGAATCAGCGAGGCTGCCGTGGCCAGCAGAATTACGATCTGTCCCGCCCAGACCCGCTCCCGTTCCGACGCCCGCGGCCGGAAGAAACGTCCGTAAAGATCGCGCGTAAACAAGGCACTCAAGGCGTGCAGATTGCTGTCTGCGGTGCTCATCGCGGCCGCCATGATGGCCACTACCAGCAGCGAAGTGAGGGTCATTCCAACGGTTCCACCCACCATTTTCGGCAGGATGTCTCCCAGAATGACAACCAGAATCTGATCATAGTTCCCGACATGGGGATGGGGAGCAACTCCGTTTGCGGAGTAGCTCAGCGGGTACATGACCTGACCACCCAGGCCAATCGGCATAATCGCAAAGACAAAGCAACCCGTTAGCAGAATGGTGAAGATCAATGCACTACGCCGTAATGTGTTGGCATCGCGAGCCGAGTAAAATCGCATCCATTGTGCCGGCTGAATAATGCCACCGATCGGCATCAAAAGGCAGACGCTGAACAGCATCGGTACCTGCCAGAATCCTGTGTTGCCCGGAACCGTTAATGAGGCTGCGGGGAGCCTGCTGACCTGATCCAGAAAAGCGGCGGGGCCTCCCATGCTGACCAGTAAGGCCACTCCTCCCATGATCATGCCTGAGGTCAACAGGAAGCATTGCAATGCATCGGTCCAGGCAACACTCCGCATTCCGCCAATCATGATGTAGAGGGCCGTGATGAATGACAGGATGATGGCTCCCCACTCGAACGCATGGGGCTGATCCCGAAACAGGACGGCGGCCAGTTCTCCTCCCGCCTTGAGCTGCATCATGACATAGGGAATGGCAAACAGAAATCCGACCAGCGTGATCAGGATTCGCAGCACGACCGGACTTTGGTAATGATCACACAGCATGTCTGCCTGTGTCACATATCCTCCGGCCAGTCCCGCCTTCCGGATCCGGTTCCCAAAGATCGCAATACAGACACCCGCAACCGGAACATTCAGGCTGACGAGTGCAAAAACCACTCCTTCGCGATAAACCATGCCGGGGGCACCCAGCAGTGCGAAGGAGCTGAAGAAGGTGGCCATGATGGTCATTGCAGAAATGATCCACCCCTGTTGACGGCCAGCCAGATAGTAATCTTCTTCGCTGTTACTGCTGCAGCGATAACCCAGCCAGCCAAACAGCAGCAGGACTGCCAGATACAGCCCTACGACAATCAGGGGAATGGCACTCATGGAGTTTCCCCTTTCGTGCTGGAACTGGTCGTATTCTCCTGTTCATCGGATGTCGGCACCCAGACTGTGAAATACGCAATGAGTACCACGATCACCTGAACCAGATACCAGAAAATTCCCCAGGCATAAACCAGCGGAATTCCCCAGAATGTTTCAGGCCGATTCACAAGCAGCACACCAGGCCCGGTTCCCAGAATCATGCTGAGAGCAAAGAAGATTCCCAGAATGATGCTCAGAGTCTTGTTTCGATTGTCTGAAGCCACCCGACTCATGCAGGTCTCCTGACACCGGATTTCTGAAATGCCTCAGCGAGGTTCCTGTAACAGAGTCGAGCAGCGACCAGGGAGTCATAATCAGGCTGGCTGGAAACCATTCCGCTCACTTCGCAATTGATATCGCCTCGATATCCCCCCGCATACAACTCGCGAATAATGGTGGCAAAATCGATGGTCCCCGCTTCGCCCGGCAACTTGAACACAACACGCTTCCCCTCATCAACGGCATCTTTGACAGCCACATGTGCCACATAGGGAAGAGCCGTCTGGATTGTCTGGGTGAGCGGTAATTCACGGAAGGCATAGTGGCTGTAATCGTAAACCATGCGGAGTCGAGCCGGTTTTCCGAGTTGCTCAAACAGCCAGACTGCTTCCGCTGGCTGGGAAACCACACCACCTCGATGCGGTTTGATCGCGATCATGGTATTGGTTTCATCCGCAATCCGAACCCACTCCCCCAGTCGGTCGCGAAGAGCGTTTCGCATGGCAGTGAATTCTCCTCCACCCAGGACCGTCTGAATCAGAGGGGGATCATCCGGACACAACTGATGAGCTGCTTCTGCGGCCAGCTTGAGTCGTTTCAGTGCATTGGCCTGCTGCTCGTCATCAGTCGGAAACACATGCTCCATCAATGAAGACAGCCGCATTCCGGAATCGTTCAGGCGTTTTCGGAGGCCTTGGGCTCGTTCTGATTTCAGTGTTTCCGAGTCCGCATCCCAGCCTGCACGCACAGTGAGCTCGACCGCATCAAAGCCAATCTCAGCGAGCTGATCAATAGCCTCTTCCGTTTTGAGTTTAGGCATGCCGTAAGTGCTGAACCCCAGAGTGCAGTAATCCGGACTGGCTTGGGCAGGTGCGGCGAATGCAGACCGGCTGGCCATCAGTGCTGCAGCCGTTGTGGCCAGCATTTGACGCCTGCTCAGTTGGCCGCTTGAAGTTGTCTCTGTCAGTTCAGATTGAGTCATCACCGCTTCACTCCCGTGCCAGAAATCGAAGAGATCTTTCGTTACACCATAAAAAACGGACGACTGAATCACCAGCCGTCCGCTCCGTTCTTATTAGCTCATGTGAAGTTCCGCAGGGGATCACATATTGATTTCGAATCCTTTGCGGTTTTCGCGGGACAGGAACTCGTTAGCCTGGGCATCGCCAATCACTTCCCGTTTGACCGGATCCCATTTCAGTTCACGGCCCAGACGCATGGCAATGTTCGATAGATGGCAGACTTCCAGCATGCGGTTATGAGACCAGACATCGGAAATCGGCTGTTTCCGCGCCCTCATGCCTTCAATGAAGTTCGCGGTATGGTTCGCGCTGACTGGACCACCATAGACTTCTTCAATGGCCCCTTCAGGCAGTGGATTGTCCTTCAGGTCTTCGACTGGCTTGCCAGCGATCTTGCCGCGATTCACAAAGAATCGACCTTCGGTTCCTTCGAACATGATGCCGTTATCACCAGCGCTGGTGATGATCATTTCGATGTTATCCGGCATATCAACGCGGATTTCGAAACTCGTGGCGGCATTGTACTGGTCATCCACCAGCGGATAACCGTCCTTGTATTCCACAGGCAGTTTGTATTCGAGCGGTGCAATCCGGCTCGGCCCGGTATCGCTGGCGCCAATTGCCCAGCAGGCGATGTCCACATGGTGGGCACCCCAGTCGGTCAGCTTGCCGCCCGAATACTCATGCCAGTTACGGAAGGAGTAATGGCAGTTGCTGAATAACGGCACGCCCCCACCATAGCCTTCACGCATTTCCGGCAATGCCCGATACGGCACCTTGGGAGCTGGTCCCAGCCAGAAGTCATAGTCGATTTCTTTGGGAACTTCAGCAACTGGAATTTTGGGAGACGATTCCATTCCGCCGATGCCACAGGTCACTTTCTGAACCTTACCGATGCGGCCGGCTCGAATCAGGGCAATTGCCTGCAGGAACCGTTGATCGGATTCACTCCGCTGCATTGTTCCGACCTGAAAAACCCGGCCAGTCTGTTTGACCACTTTTTCAATCAGCTTGCCTTCGTCGATGGTCAGGGTGAGCGGCTTTTCACAATAGACGTCTTTTCCGGCCAGCATTGCTTCCACAGCAATTTTGGTGTGCCAGTGATCCGGTGTGGCAATCATGACCGCATCGATATCCTTGCGGTCGAGAACCTGACGGTAATCTTTGTAGGCATCCGGTTTTTTGCCCTGTGCTTTTTCAACTTTTTCTACGTTTTCGCCCAGCACACGGGAGTCCACATCAGCCAGAGCGGCGAAGTCTGCAAACTTGAAGGATTTGCTCGTGATCGCCCAACCCTGATTCCGCAATCCGATTGTGGCAAAAACCGGACGTTCGGCAGATGCTTCATAGCCCATTGCCCGCTGGGAGGAAGGAATCAGTATGCCAGCCGCTCCGGCAGCAGCCATTCCCTGTAAAAACTGTCGGCGCGAGGATTGAAATTGATTGCCCATATGGATTTCCTTGTTCAACCTGAGAATGCTTTATTTGAGGTTTCAACAGTATCAGATATGAGCATATCGTGATTCCTCTTTTCAAGCGAGTTTCCGGGAGGATTCCGGAGAAATCTCAAGAGAACTCACCTCAACGCAAAACAGCCGGTCTGCTGCGTCGCAGCAAACCGGCTGTTGTAAAATGGTTTCAGAATACCAGACTTACTTGTTTTCAGTCTTTGAATTGTAAGTCGGTGTCTGATAGCTGGGGCGAACACGCTCGTAAGGTTTTGTAGCGGTATCTTCACGTCCGTTGAACAGCTGAATCAGCTCTTCCGTTTCGCGAGCATCAATCAGTGACTCGATGGTAGAAGTACCATTGAATTCGAAATTGGTGGTCGTTTCCCAGGTCAAACGGACATCAGCTGGTGTCATCCGGGTTGGTTCTGAGCCAAACATCAGGTTATGCAGTTCTCCCTCTTCCATGGCGAAAACCAGCAGTTCATAAAAGAATTCCGCCTCAGGCTGGCTGGTGGTCATCAGTTCGGTCAAGCAGTAAAAACGTTTATCCGGGTAAGAGATATCGACCATCAGTACCTGCACGAACCAGGTAGTCGAGGTCATGTTGATCGAATCTTCCTGGGCGCGGGCCGATTCCGCATTCGCCATCAGAAACATACCCGTCAGGGCAAACAGAGTGAAAAGGCGTGTCATGACT
>JAGQQT010000122.1 GCA_020426065.1 Planctomycetaceae bacterium
GACCAGATTATTTTGATGAACCAGGTTGAACCAGGTTTTGCTCAACTTGTCGAATGAAAGTCGGCGTTGTTTCTGGGTGGCTTCATCCTGGTGAGGTGCAGGGTCAGCAGTGCGGATTTTTCGAGGACGCAACATCGGGATCATTTCACCAGCCAATGTCTATTAAGTGGTACTCACAGCGGAAAGGTCGTTCCGCCTTGTTTATCACCGGAGTGCTATTCCGGTCGGTCGGGTTACCCGTTTCACAGAAACATTGTCCCCGGAAACGCGATCCCTCAGGGTTGAGACCGACTTTTTTGTTGAGCCGAATCTGGATTCGGAAGAAAATCATGGGAAGCTGCTGATCGGCATTCAGAGCCAGTACGACCTGGGACTATTTCCGGATCAGCACAGCATTCCATACGATACGAAATTGAAAGGAGAGACACAATCTTCTGGGCAGCATCCATTGTCCGATTCCGCTGTTCTTCGCAGATTGCCTGCTCAGCTTACCATTCTTTTCCGACTGGATTGACCGCTCAGCTTTGCCAGATCAGGTGCAGAAGGAAAATGACACAAGTGCAAAGCGGAGTGTGTTCTTTTGTATATATCGATAAGGGCGAGCTAAGCTGGAAGCTGTGGATTGAAGTCGGGAAGATGGCCAGAGTTCGGGCGGAGCTTGAATTTCAGACAGGAGTCTGCAATACTCCCGCCAATCTCAAGCGATTTCCTCCCTCGGGGAGTTGTTTTTCCATAAACGGACATCGACCTCAACCGGCGATGTCCGCTTCGCTTGTGTGATGTGCTCCGGTTGAATTCAGGAAACAGGACCGTAATGGCTACGTTGACAAAATCCGATATTCGGAAACTTCGCAAGAAAAAAATGCGGCAGAAGAAGCGTTTGAAGTGCCGCTTCTGTCCGGATGGTGTCGTTCCCCGTCCAGTGTATGTGGACTATAAAGACGTCAAAACCCTGAAAACACTGATCGACAAAGAAGGAAAAATTCAGCCTCGCCGTCGCACGGGAACCTCCGCGCTGTATCAGAGAGCTGTCCGTCAGGCCATTCTGCGTGCACGATTCATTGGTCTTTTGCCGTATGTTGTGGACGAATAGACCAGGACTCCGGTTTTTGGCCGTCACTGGAATCGCGTGAGACTCAACACTGCCTGCATCCGTATTTCAACAGGTGACAGGCAGGTTGGTTTGGGTATGGGGCGTATTGCACTCGCCCATTGAGCTTCTATTTGAGGAGAGAACATGATCGCCATGGAACAAGTCAGTGTTCGCGAACCGATTCTGGGTTCGGGCGACTTTGGAATTGAACAGGTGCGGCTGATTGAGAAAGCTCTCGCTTCCGGTCAGGCCTCAGAAGTTCGTCAACACTGGCAGGAACTGGCCGACCGGGCTTCATCTCCCCGGGACATTCAGGCAGCAGGGATCATTGCCCAGCTGCTGGCTCATCATCAGGACGCAATTCGACTGCTGGAGTCCACCAAATTCAGTGGGGTCTCAGCTTATTTTTGCGGACTTGCTTACAGCTCTCAGGAAAACTACCAGGAAGCTCAGAAGAAATTTTCTGAAGCCAAGAAGGCCGGTTTTGATCCCATTCTCTGCGATCTGAGAGTGGCAGGCTGCGTCCGTCTGGAAGGAAATACTGACGAAGCGGAAAAGATGCTTCGCTCCCTCCCTCGTGAAGCAGCAACCCGGGCTGAGTATTCTTACCAGATGGGCTGCATTATGGCCGATCGGGGAGATACTTACGGTGCCCTCGAGTACTTCGAGCGTGCCGTCGACATGGACAACGGTCACAGCCGTGCTTTGTTCAGTCTGGCTCAATTGAACAATCAGCTGGGAAATGATGAAGACGCAATCCGCCTCTACGAGCAGATGCTGTCCAAGCCCCCGTTCTACTTTGGAGCGTTGATCAACCTCGGTCTGTTGTATGAAGATCGGGAAATGTATGGTCCGGCCGCATTCTGTTTTCAGCGGGCACTGGAATCCAATCCTGCCAGCGAACGGGCTCGGCTGTATCTGAAAGATATCGAATCCTCCGCCGAGATGTTCTTCGATGAAGACGCAGCTCGACGAGACAAACAGCTCGAACAGATTCTGCAGATTCCGATTACCGATTTCGAACTGTCTGCACGCAGCCGAAACTGCCTGGAGCGAGCCGGAATTGAGAAGCTCGAAGATCTGACAAAGATGACCGAAGAGCAACTGCTGGCCGGGAAAAACTTCGGGGAAACTTCACTGAAGGAAATCAAGGAAATCCTCGAGATGCATGGCCTGAAACTGGGCCAGAATCTGCATCGCAAACAGCCCGAGCCACTTTACCGACCGGAAGAACTCAGCCCCGAAGAGCGGGCTCTGCACGAGTCAACCGTCAGCGATCTGGATCTTTCCGTCCGGGCTCGCAAATGTTTGTCCCGTCTGGGGATCTCAACCATTGGCGAACTGGTCTCCCGCTCGGCAGACGAACTGCTTTCGGTGCGGAACTTTGGGGTGACTTCGCTGAACGAGATTCGCGAAAAACTGTCGGAGCGGAATATCACCCTGCGGGGCGATTGATTTTCGAGCAGTTTTTTTGACAATACAAACTCCGATCGACGAAAGTTGATCGGAGTTTTTGTTTTCACTGGCCCCCATCATTTGAGTTGCACGCGAGAAAGGATACATCATGGCACGCTCCGTGACACTGTTCACCGGACAATGGGCCGACCTCCCCCTGGAAGAACTCTGCAAAAAAGCCAAGGACTTCGGATTCGACGGTCTCGAACTGGCCTGCTGGGGAGATCACTTCGAAGTGGACAAGGCGCTGTCTGATGATGCTTATTGCGCCAAGAAACGTGATCTGCTCGAACGGTATGACCTGAAGCTGTTTGCCATTTCCGGTCACCTGGTTGGCCAGGCCGTTTGCGATCGGATCGATGCCCGTCACAAAGCCATTCTGCCACCTCAGATCTGGGGTGATGGCGATTCGGATGGGGTCAATCAGCGTGCACGTGAAGAAATGAAAAATACCGCTCGGGCGGCCCAGAAGCTGGGAGTGGATGTGGTCAACGGATTTACCGGATCACGCATCTGGCCGGTCGTCTATGATTTTCCGCCTATTCCCCAGGAAATGTACGACGAGGGTTATCAGCATTTTGCAGACAGCTGGAATGAGATTCTGGATGTATTCCAGGAGTGCGGAGTGAAATTCGCTCTGGAAGTGCATCCGGGGGAAATCGCGTTCGACATCTACTCTGCCGAGAAAGCACTGGCTGTACTCGACAATCGCGAAGAATTCGGATTCAACTTTGACCCCAGCCACCTGATCTGGCAGGGAGTGGATCCGGTCGAATTCATCCGTTACTTCCCGGATCGGATTTACCACGCTCACATGAAAGATGCTTCGGTCACACTCAACGGCCGATCCGGCATTCTTTCCAGTCACCTCCGCTTTGGCGATCCTCGTCGCGGCTGGGACTTCCGCAGCGTGGGCCGGGGTGGCGTTCGATTTGAAGAAATCATCCGAGCCCTGAATGCAATCAACTACCAGGGTCCGCTTTCCATCGAATGGGAAGACAGCGGAATGGACCGCGATCATGGTGCCCGGGAGGCCTGTCAGTTCGTCAAGAACATCGACTTCGCTCCGTCCAATGTCGCATTTGATGCGGCATTCGAGAAGAAGTAATTCCAGCCCGGATGGCACATTGACAGCGAGCAGGCTCTCTGAAAAAGGGAGCCTGCTTTTTTATGGCATGTCTTGAATTGCAGAATGAACTGCTACTGCTCAGGATTGGACAGGCCACTCGTGCAGGCAGCGATTGCAGTGAAACGCCACGATGGTAGCGGTGCCGGGGATCGGCTTGCCAGCGCCATTCAAATGGAAATCATTCAGTTCCATGGGATCAATGGCCACGGAATTGCAGCACGGGCACTGGCGATTTTCATGAACAAGACGGGCGCGGTTTAATGCCGAATCCGAGGCCGCATTTCTTGTTTTCAGATTCCCGAACAGACGAGGGAACGGAATGGTGGCTGGTTCATCCAGCACAGCCAGACTGGGGCGATAGATCGAGACGCAACTCATCCTTGAGCCTTTCGATCAGGTATTGATGAACACTCGTTCATAACATTCTCAGGTTATGAACCGGAAGGAATCATTCCTTCCTCGTCACAATTGATACCCACGCCGCTGGGGAGTCGCAAGTCAGATTGATACGTTTTTCGCTGAATGGAGGAATAGTTAAACTGGGGTCTCGGGTGAAGAATCCAGGACGACCCGATCCAGATGTTTCACATTCACACAGTTATCCAGCGTGCCGGTACCACACAGAACGGTCCCCGGAACCAGCAGGCGGAATGGACCTCCGGCAGACTGAGGCAGCGGTTGCCCCTGCTGTTCGTAGACGAGAATGGCCTGAGATTCAATCTGATCCCAGGCAATCACCTTGCAGAACTGATCGGCACTGGCATGTAACTCAACATTGCCGAGTGGACCCTGGTATTCCAGGATCTGGCGGACGAATGGGCCAAACCGAATCCCCATGCCCGATCGTCCGGGAAACAGGCTGGAAATGTCATCGATCTGCAGTTCGTGCGGGAGTTCCCGTAACTGCTCGTACGTGACGGTTCGTTCCATCCCGGGAGTCTGTTGCAGAATCAGTTGCAGTGTCATGAGCAGACGTTTCTGATTCGAGTTGGAAAACTGGTTCTGTAGTTCCCTGTGTGAAATCAACTTCTGGCCGTTCAACTCTGAATGGGCTCAGAGTGTTACATTTCACTGATATCCACGCTCCCCTGCACCTGGAGTGGCTCAGGGCCAATCGTGAGAACCTGCACCATTGTGGCAGGATGACGTTCAATGTAGCCCCGGATGGCATCGAGCGTAATGGAATCCACTTTCTGGCGGATTTCTTCGAGAGGAACCACTTTCTGCAGATGAAACCAGTCCCGGACCATTGCCGCTGCGCGAGCTGTGGTCGATTCTTCCTGCATGATCAGCGAAGATTTTGCCCGCGCCTGGCAGCGCTGCAGTTCCTCTTCGGTTAAATCTTCACCCACGGCAGCCAGTTCGTGCAGTGTGACATCCAAAGTTTCCTGGGCGCGTTCATTCGTGGTTCCAGCCACGCAGAATACCCGGCCCCGATCTTTCAACGTATTGAGTGAAGCTCCGATCGCATAACAGAGACCACGTTCTTCACGGACCCGGGTGAACAGTCGCGAACTCATCCCCCCGCTCAATATCCCGACCGTTGCCCAGGCGTTGTAATAATCAGGATCCCGATAGGAAACAGCCGGATAGGCAATCCCGATTTGTGTCTGTGTTGAATCAAAGTCAATATGACCGGCATAAGAATGTCGCTCCAATTCCGGTGCAGGTGGGCTGAGCTTTCCGGACCAGTTTCCGAAAATGGCTTCGCACCAGCCGAGTACCATTTCCGGATCGACATTTCCTGCAATCGCCAGAGTCGCTTCCTCAGGAATGCAGCAGCGACGGTAATGCTCCTGGACATCTTCCAGCGTGATGGAATCGAGATGTTCCAGTGTGCCTTCAATGGGACGATTGTAGGGTGAAGGGTAGGTTCGACGCCGCATTTCGATAGCCAGTTTCTGGCGCAATTCATCTTCGATGGACCTCAGAATCTGCTCACGCCCAACTACGCATGACTCAAAATGGGATCGCTCCATGTGAGGCTGGAGCACCATGGTGCCGATCAGTTCCAGTGATTCCTTGAGGCGGGTGGCAACCGTGGCTGCCGAAAACGTGATGTGGTGCCAGCCGGGTGAAATGGAGTACTGCAGTCCAATGCAGTCCAGGGCTATCAGAAATTGCCGGTCATCATAAGGACCCGCTCCCCTCAGCAGCAGATCGCTGAGCAGAGCGGCGGCTCCATTTTTGCCCCGCTGTTCGAAAATGATTCCTGCAGGAAAAGACAGGCTGACTGCTGCCGACTGCACGGCTGGAAGCCTTTCCACGAGGATGGACAATCCATTCGCAAGTGAAAACTGGTGAATCTCCTGATTGGGCATCAATAGCTCTTTCGTCGGCTCAGGTCGTTAAACAGGCAGTAGGGGAGCGTAACTCGTATTGCATGATAACGGGTATAAGTTTCTGTTGCGACGGGAGAGCGGACCTTGAGGAGGGAGCTGGTTCAGGTGACGGAGGAAAATCTCTGCAGAGAATCCCCAGAGATCTGGTTTGCAGCGCGCACAAAAAAACGAACAGCTCTCGCCATCGGCCAGAGCCATTCGTTCAGAGTCGGGAATCGCCTTGAGCGAAATTCCCAGGTTATCAGAAGGTGTTTTGATCACCTTTGTAGAAGAAATCGCTCGGACCTTTGTGTGTGTAGTAAGGGTAAGTCACGACACCACCGGGCTGGTTTGGACATGGATAGCTCAGGTTGTCCGGTTCCCGATAGGAATAGGTATGGTAGTGGTAGATCCCGCGGTGACGACGTCCGCCATGATCCCAGCACTGTTCCTGGTACTGGGGAGGACATTTGCTGAAGCCGGCATAGGGGCCAACCGGGCTGGGCTGCTGATCGAAGTTTCCGTAACCGGCATAGGGACTCTGGCCATATCCGGCGTACATTCCGGGAGCGTAACCGGCATCAGCAGGCATCCTGTACCGGTGATGGCTGACGGTATCATCGTAGAGCTGATTCTCCAGGGCTCCGCGCATCTCACCCTGCATGCCAGCTGTCTGTTGAATCTCAGAGGCCTGAGCAGCGGATGGCTGCCAGCTGGTTTCAGGCGACTGGCCTCGCACAGTGCCCTGTTGCATCGTACTGCAACCGGTGCACAAGCTGAGCAGCAGTCCGGCAGCAATTGTTGTAGTCCAAGGATAGCATCGCATACGGAATTTCCCCCACGCACCAGTTCGCGTGCCGATTATTGAGGAATCGAAATCCCTCTAACCAACTGTTCGGTCTGTTGATCCTTCATGCAGACATTCCAGCGCAATCAGGATGTTTGTCTGGATGATTTATCGGCCAAAAAAGTCGTTATGTTAGGACGAATCCGACTAATTCGTACGAACGGCACGATTTGACCATCAGGACGCCGTTGCAGAAATTCTCCAACCGCTGTAAATTCACATTTGAGTCAAGATCATTCACGCGGGAATTTTCCGGGAAGACTCCGGGAAACAGGCAGTTTGTCAGTCTCTGAGAGACTCCCTTCGCCGGAGTGATCACATAATGCCATGAAAATCAGAGAGATCCCCACTGATTCCCACCTGAATCTGACCGGTGCAAGATCGAACTCTTTTTAGGGTTGATCGACTGACAGGAGCGTAAATCGAGGGGGACAACCTGTTCCTGATCCTGACAGGGCACTGGCCCATCTGTGTGCCCCAGCACAAAGGAGTGTGTAAACGTGTTCATTGCTGCAACAACCGGTTCTTTTGCGAATCTCTCGTTTGAAGCGGCTTGTACTCAAATCGCAGATCTGGAATTTGATCGCATTGAGATCACCTTCAGCAGTCCCGAGGCGGATTTTTCCGTGGATTCGATTGTTGCAGATGTCGATGCGGCCATGCTTCGTTGTCGCAACTCCACCCGACTTTCGATTTGTGCCTTCAACATCACCTATGATCTGCCGCTGGATCATTTCCCCGCACTGTTCAAGCTGGCCAAGCTGATCAAGGTGTCCCAGGTAACAATTCCTTCGCTGGAACTGGGAACCCCCTTCAATGATGAAACCGACCGGCTCAAGCAACTGGTGCATCAGGCGACCCAGGATGGAATCCGTCTGTCTCTCAAAACAGAAAACGGCCGACTCACCGAGGATCCACTGACAGCAGTCGAGTTATGCAAAACCGTCAAGGGTCTCGGAATTACACTCGACCCTTCGCACTACACGACCGGTCCACATCGGAATCAGGACTATGACATCGTGCTGCCTTACACCACGCATGTTCATTTTCGGGACTCCACTCCCGATCAGTTTCAGGTGCCTGTCGGACTGGGAGAAATCGATTACAGCCGGGTCATGACCGGGCTGAAGCGTTTTGATTATCGTCGAGTCTTCAGCGTGGACCTGGTGCCGGAAGGCATGGCACAGGATGCGATCGGCCTGGAGATGAGAAAGCTCCGCATGCTGCTGGAAACTCTGCTCTAGATTCGGTCACTATCAAAAAAATGAGAGCCAGGCTCCCTGAGGAACCTGGCTCTTTCAACTGGCGGTACGAATCATCACACACGGCCGCCGTTGACTGCTCCATACATGTTCCGCAACTGAGCGGGTGTGACCCAGACGTAGCCGTCGTCTGCACCTTCAACAGTCGCACCATCTACTCCCCAGGGATTTCGCAGCATGATCGATGTCACGGTTCCATAGGAGTTGCGGTTGACCCCAGCCACTGTGTACATGTGCCCGGTGATCAGTTCGCCATTTCCAGCCTTCTTGTTTCCGGTGAATCCCACTGTGACGGCTTCGTTGTTACGGAATTTGTTGTAGATGTAATTTCCGAGAGCCGTGGCAGAAGAGAACCGACCGAGAGAGACATTGAATGTGGAACTGGAACGGAATGCCTGGTTCACTTCCACAGACCAGCCACCTTCTGTCGAAGCATAGCTGTTCTGTCCCCGGCGATGATGAGCCCAGGCCTTTTCGGCAATGGCTACCCACATGCTGTTACCCCGTCCCAGTTTGGCATAAGCCGGTGTGGTGCTGGAACTGCTGGAGACAGGCAGATCACTATCGAGACGGTAAAAGGAATTCCCGTAACGGACGCCGTAGGTCCCATCATTGAAATCAACGATGCTCTGACGAATAGCGTGAGGGCTGTCTTCGGCAATCGCTCCCAGTCCGGCCAGGAAGTAACAGTCGCCCAGCTCACCCTGCACAACATCTTCCATATCCGGTCCCCGGCTTGAAAACAGATCGTTGCCGCTGAAATTCCTGTAAGTGTGACCACTCTTCACAGAGGGATCGGCGATCGAATCTCCGTTCAGGGTGCGGTCTGCACCGTTGCTGAAGCTGGAAACCTGGTTGACCAGATCATAGCTCGAGTTGCCATACATACGGTCGCTGGAAGATCCTGTCCGGTCAACCCAGATCGAATCCCGTCCGGTATCGCTTTGAACGTAATCAAGTGTTCCATTATCGATCGCGATGATGACATCATCTCCTGAGCCACCCCACATCGTATCGGTACCACTTCCTCCGTTGATGTGGTCGTTTCCGGACATCCCGTTGATCCGGTCATTTCCACTCTCACCCAGGAGGGTATCGTTGTGATTTCCACCATTGAGGTAATCATTTCCATATCCACCCTTAATGGTGTCGTTGCCGTCATTGCCGTAGGCGTAGTCGTTTCCAGATCCGGCATCGATGTAGTCGTTTCCGCTTCCGCCGTACAACCGATCGTTTCCACCATATCCCTTGATGGTGTCGTTGCCAGATCCACCGACCAGAACATCGACTCCGTCATAACCTTCGAGATAATCATTGCCGCCGTTCCCGAAGGCGCGAGTTGGCAGGTAGCGAACCATGTTCACAAAGCGGTCGTTCCCATTTCCTCCCTGGAACTCAACTGCAGTGACTCCTGAACGATCATATGTTTTGTTGGCAGACAGATCCTTGATGCGGATCTTGGAGCCAAC
>JAGQQT010000123.1 GCA_020426065.1 Planctomycetaceae bacterium
TTCACAACAATTGCCAAGTAGTTCGAACAGTTGAGATTCATGCGTCGTTCACGTGATGTCGCTTATTGGCCAGTAGGGGATTGGAATACATTTATCGCTGATTTATCTTTCTGTGCACCTTGCCGTCTTCGTCCGTCACAGTCAGGGAACCCCAGTACAAGCCGTAACCGCGACGGACGAAGACGGCAGAGCTAAGAATAAGTATCGTCTATTCTCTGCAAGGGGAGAAGGACGGCTTCGCCGACATGTTTTCTTAAGCAGATGCCCTTCCGCTCAGGGCCAAATCCAGCAGGGGTGTAATTGGTCGTTTATAGCGAGTTTCACAGAACGGCTGGCGTAACCGGGCGGCGACGGTAGATGTTGACTTTAGTTTTCGACAGTCTGTCAATCTGTATGCGTCGTGTGCCTAAAGTGTTTGACGGTGACTTCGTATTTGATTCTCTGTGTCAATCCATCGAGGTCTGGATATATGAAGCCACGATGAATTCCAAGTTCATACAGTTCGTTTATGATCCGAGTCTTCTGCGTGGCAGAAATACGAATCCTTGTCATCTTCCAGATTTTGTCATTTTGTTCTTCCATTGGCGTCTCTGAATCGTGAACTGTGAAACAACCTGACTGATTCGTCATTCGTGGAGAAATGTGTTTTGGAAAATAGATCACGCCTTCTTGCATAAGTGTTTTTCTGCGCGCGAGATATGTGCTTTCTGGCAGGCAGTTGTTCGTGGAGTGAAAGCCCAAACACCATACATCGCCGTCGATGTCGTGGTTATGTTCGACCGCGAAGTAAAGAGCCACTAGGGGAGTTCGAGACCAATCAAGCAACCTTGTTGGGAGTCCATGATGCTGAGCAAGGGCAAGCCATTCCAGATCGTCTGATGGTGTGTGGGTGAGGTGTGGAGTAGCTTCGCTTTTGAATGTGCTGAGCATGTACTGCTCGATCTCTCTCCATGTTGCAAATGCACCATCGGTGTTGAGGCGGAACATACTTGGAAGAAGTTTGTACTCGGCGTTGCTATGGCCGCGGTAGAACCACTGGGCAATATGCCGCTGTTCAAGACTTTGGATTGCAGTCACGTAGTCGGACACACACCCGATTGTGATCTCTTGCACAGTCATATGCCCGTCGACTAAGTTGATATCTGGATGTTTGTGACATTACGTCAAAGGTAACCCGGCAGCTGCAACCGGCATGCATTTCAGATAACAGTAACCCATCGTTCCGGTTAACCGTCTCGTAATGTTATTTTTTTTCGATTCATCGTCCGAGTGATCTTCGAGCTTTGGGTTTTCAGGGTACCTCCCTTTGCATCTCATCTATAGTAGTCCATAAATGAGAGACTGTCGAGCAAGTGCCTTCATTCCAGATCTTTGCTGATTAGCGGTGCATTTAGGGAAAGACCCGCCAGCCCTGCTGCATCTGAACCGCGGAAATTTCGGTTTCTTCCTCAATTGTCATAAAAGCGAGGTGAAGAGGGAGTTCTAAACAGTCTGGATCTATGGACTTTCTAATCGCATCCGCTTGAAAATTGTCGTAGCAAACAATCAATAAATCGATATCGTTCGCATCCGCTTCGTCCCGATTAACAGAACCGAAAAGATACCATTGACTACCCACGGCTGTCTCGCCTAATGATGCCGCGAGCTCGCGAAGTCTGGCTATTGTAAGCTCGCGATTCACTTTGCCAGTCGTTTCATCAAATGTCCAAACGTCAAAGCCTCAGCATTCATCGTTTGCGCGGCCTCTTCAGCCTGGAGCGTGATAGAGCCGTAACTTGTAGACTTCACTATAATGTCGAATTCTCCCAGGTGATCTTTTGCATTGCGTATATCCTCGGCACTTAAGTTGTATGCGTCCACAACTGCAACGGTCAGAGTCAGGGCAATCGCATGAAATTGGCATGGGGCGTGCATTGTAATCCGGTTCGGTGTCTGAGGCCATGAGGGCTCAGCTTGCGCAGGGACTTTTGCAATCTTTGCTGGAGTGCTTTGTCGTGTTTACCGATCCGTTGTCGTTTTTACTTTTTTTCGATGACCTGCCTGACCCACGTCAGGATAAGAAAGTTCAGCATTCACTCACCGACATGATTTTTCTGGCCATGTGTGGGGCAATCGCCAACTGCGATTACTGGACTGAGATTGAGGATTGGGCCTACAACCACGTGGAGTTTCTCAGGCAATATGTCCCGCTTGAACATGGGATCCCTTCGCATGACACACTGAGTCGTGTCTTCTCCCGACTTGATCCGATCGCATTCTCCGAATGCCTGATCAAGTGGGTAGACTCACTGCAGTTGAGTCTCGAAGGACAGGGTGTGCACCTAGATGGCAAGGTACTCAGAAGAAGCTTCGACAAAGCGGCTGGCAAAGGCGTGCTGAATGTGGTAACGGCCTGGGCCGGTGATTTGCATTTGTGCCTGGGGCAACTGCCGGTTGAAGAGGGTTCGAACGAGAAGACCGCGATGCCGAAACTGATTGAGTTGCTGGAGTTAACCGGAGCGGTGGTGACGGTCGATGCCGCTCATACATCGAAGAAAATCGCCAGGCAGTTGCGTGGCAAGAAGGCCGATTACGTGATGACGGTCAAGAAGAATCAGCCGAGTCTGTATAACACCATCAATCGGAAATTCGAGGAGTTGTCCGAGAAAGACTTTGAGGATTCCCGCGTGCGGCGCTACACCACCCGTGAAACCAACGGCGGCCGCGAGGAATATCGTCGCTACACGGTCTTTCCGGCCCCTGCGGAACTCCGTCAACTGGGGTGGTCAGATATGAAGACGATCGGCATGGTCTATCGCGAGCGGACAGTCGGTGGGAAAACGTCGCACGAATTGATTTACTTCATCTCATCATTGGAACCGAAGGTGAGAAATCTGGCGAAGCAAATTCGGGACCACTGGAAGATCGAGAATCAGCTGCACTGGACTTTGGATGTGACATTTGCAGAAGATACAAGCCGGATCCGCAAGCAGAACGGGCCGGCGAATGCGGCGATTTTTCGCCGTCTGGCACTCACGATCGTGAAGCGAGCGGACTACAAACGCAACAGCATGCGAGCCAAACGCAAGCACGCCAGTTGGGCAGAGGAGAACTTACTGCGATATCTCACAGGAAAAACCGCATAACTTCATGCGATTGCCCTGCCACCCACCCTACTCGACTACCCTACACACCATCCCTGACCTCTATAAGACAATCTCTCCACATTATCCCATCATTGCTAATCGCCAATGGGTCAATCTCTGTCAATCTATCTACAAGCCAACCCAAGTCCTTGTATCCACCAGATTCTGCCTCCATAAACAAAGCATCAAAAGCCAAGAAACTATCAACTGAAGAATTTACATAACCACAGTATTCCAATCTTTTCTCAACAAACACAACATGCCCCGACTCCGTACACACCGAGTATTCACCAGTATAATTGCTACCCACAACAATAGATTTTTCGACGCTAATGAGAATGCCTGACAGACGATATTCAATAGCGGGGATATAAGTTCTTACTTCGAGTGATTTTGCCGGGGTAAATAAATCCCCCATCAAAGGCAGTCCAATCCTAATAGCCGCACCAATTAACTCTTTATGCAGGTTCATTTCGCATTGTGCATAACTTGGATGGACAAACTTCTCCTTCCCTATTGCAGCTACAATATCTTCGTCTTTCATGCGATTCATTATAGTCCTTCATTCCTGAGAAGTAGGTAGGGTGGGTGAAACGAAGTGAAACCCACCGTGCATATTGCGGGTTGAATACGAAGTTGGGTTTCGCGTTGCTCCACCCACACTGCTCGACTATTCCTCAAAGGTAATTCTGGTGTTTAACAGGTCAATTTCTGAGCCATCGGAAAGTGAGATTATCTGCTTTGATGCAACGCCCCACTTGCGTCCCTTAGACTCGCAATACGCCGTCAATTTACGTCGCCAACCGGGAATATCACCCCTGTATGCCAGTGCAAGCAATGATGATCCGTCTGCTAGGGGAATATGAGCTTTTGATTCGACAACTCCGCCAGATTGGGGCAACGGGACTTCCGCACATGAAGACATTGCATCGTCAACAAACTGACGAAAACCTTCGCTCCTGGCTACTTGTACGTATAGATGCTCCACACCCTCAACATCAATCAGTCCAGGAACAGGTCGATTCATGGTAGTCCTTACTGTGTGTTGCAATTCATTCTCAGTGAAGTAAGGCAGGTAACATCTGCCGAAATGGTTTTGGCGATGCGTTGGATTTTGGTGTTTTTAGCCCACCATCACAAGTGCCCAATGCGTTCATTGATGGCGGCAGGCGATGCCTGCCCTACGGTATCACAAGGCTTCTCTGCTAACGTTTCTTTCCTCAATCCTGTTCCTGACTTATGATGGGTTTCCATTATTTTGCTGCGATCAGGAGTTTGGTGCTCATGCGAAGTGGGATTTCTTTGTTGATGTTTGGGGTGGTGTTCCTGGCATCAGGTGTGGTTTGTCGTGGTGAGGGGAGTGCAACGCCGCCGAATGTGCTGTTGATTGTGGCGGATGATTTGGGGTGGTCGGATTTGAGTTGTTATGGAGGAGAAATTCCGACTCCGCACTGTGCCCGGCTGGCTCGTGAGGGATTGCAGCTGACGCGGTTTTATTCCACGGGGCGGTGTTGTCCTTCCCGGGGAGCGTTGCTGACGGGGCAGTATCCGCATCGTGTCGGGCTGGGGCACATGACGATTGACCTGAAGCGTCCCGGTTACCGGGGACGCGTGGATCCAGATGTCCCGGTGCTGGCCCAGTTGTTGAAGGCGAAAGGATATGCGACTTACCTGTCCGGGAAATGGCATCTGGGAACAGACGATCCTACCCGACACGGATTCGATGAATTTTACGGCACACTGGTTAGTGCGAAGACGTTCTGGGATCCCGCTCATCTGCTGCGACTGCCGGCGGGCAGGCCGCGCCGGGAGTATCCGGCCGGGACATTTTACGCGACGGATGCGGTGACCGATCAGGCTCTCGATTTTCTGGATCAGGCCCGGAATGAAACCGGAAAGCCCTGGTTTCTGTATCTGGCCTATCATGCACCCCATTTTCCCCTGCACGCTCGACTGGAGGACATTGCCCGACATGCCAGCCGGTATCAGGTGGGCTGGGATCAGATTCGTCAAGCACGATTTGCCCGGCAGGTCGAACTCGGACTGTTTGCTGAGACGGCACAGCTTTCGCCCCGGTCTCCTTACTGGGACTACGGTGAGCAGCACACGGGAGTCAACCCGGGTTGGGACAGTCTGGATGCAGAACGTCGGGCTGATCTGGCCAGGCGGATGGCGATTTATGCAGCCATGGTCGACCGGCTCGATCAGAATGTGGGACGAGTGCTGAAGTCACTGGAGGAGCATGCTGAAGCAGACAACACACTGGTGATTTTCTGTTCGGACAATGGAGCGTGTGCCGAGTGGGATCCTCATGGATTTGATATTTCATCCAGTCCACAGAATATTCTGCACACCGGCGATCAGCTGGAACAGATGGGTTCGGCCGGGACGTTTCACAGTGTTGGTTCGGGCTGGGCCAATGCCAGCAATACGCCGTTTCGAATGTACAAGCACTACAATCACGAAGGGGGGATCAGTTCCCCGTGCCTGATCCGTTTTCCGGGTCGGATTCAAGCAGCGGGACGGATCGACAACACCCCCGCTCATCTGATTGACCTTGTCCCGACAATTCTGGGAGCGTCGGGCCAGACGGATCTGGCGGGTTATCCAGGAAAAAGTCTTGCGCCGCTGTTTGATCAGCAGTCTCTGTCGTAACGAGATCTCTATTTTGAGCATGAGGGGAATCGAGCGTTGCTGGCGGATCCCTGGAAACTTGTCGCATGGAAATCGGGTGACTGGGAATTGTATGACCAGCGGGTGGATCGTGTGGAATTGAAGAATATGGCCGGGGAGCATCCGGAAATGGTCAAAGAACTTTCCGCTCGCTGGGAACGCTGGGCCCGTTCGATTGATGTAATCCCTTTCCCTGAGGATTACGGCGTGCAATACTTACGGCAAGGATCATCCGGCAAACCCTGATTCATTTCCGGCTGGTCTCATCACATCATCATCCCATCTCATTGCTATCTGGTAGAGTGCTCGTGAAACCGAAAATCGCCGTTGTCGGTTCGACAAACATGGATCTGATTGTTCCCTGCGTTCATATCCCGCGTCCCGGTGAAACCGTGATTGCCAAAGGAGGACAGGAAAGTCCCGGAGGTAAGGGGGCCAATCAGGCGGTGGGAGCTGCCCGGGCTGGTGGCGATGTGCAGTTCCTGACCCGCGTAGGGGATGATGGCTTTGGGAAATTGCTGCTTGCCAATCTTCAGCAGGAAGGGGTTTCGCCTGATTCGATTCTGATCACGCCCGGAGTCTCCAGCGGGCTGGCGATTGTGATGGTGGAGGATTCCGGAGAAAACGCCATCGCTGTAGTGCCCGGGGCCAATGGCTGTGTGACTGCAGAAGATGTGGAATCTCATGCGGAGGTCATCCGCTCTGCCGACATCCTGCTGCTGCAACTGGAGTTGACTCTGGAACCGGTGCTGGCCGCGATTCGGATTGCCCGGGATGCACGCGTCAGGATTGTTGTGGATCCCGCTCCGGTTCCCGCCAGCTTTCCGGAAGAGTTGCTGCAGGTGGATGTGGTCTGCCCGAATCAGGGAGAGGCTTCGGCCATTCTGGGCGCTGAGGTGCGGACGATTCAGGATGCCCGTCAGGCGGCCTGGCAACTGGTTCGACGCGGTGCGAAACAGGCTATCATTACGCTGGGAGCAGACGGAGCGGTGATCTGCGACGGCAACAATGTTGATTTCATTGCCCCGTTTGAAGTGCAGGCAATCGACACGACAGCTGCCGGAGATGCCTTTGCCGCTGCGTTCGCGGTTTCCTGGGGCGAAGGGAAATCGTTTCAGGAAGCCACCCGGTTTGGCTGTGCGGCGGGAGCTTTGGCCGCTTCCCGATCTGGTGCCCAGAATGCGATGCCGACTCGCGCGGAAATCGATGCCCGGTTGCTGGAATTTGTCAGCTGATCAACCTGCTGCTCGCTGACCAGTGACGGTCCAGTGTCGATCGCTCGTCATGGCAATCTGGAACTGCAGGTTTTCACATTGCCGCAGCATCGCCTCAATTTCTTCGCAGCGAAATGCCGCCCAAAGTGATTGCCGGAACAACTGCCGCTGCACAGGTCCTTCCGTTCCGGCATGCATTTCCACCAGGCTTTCCAGTGTCGCTTCGAAATCCGGTCGGGCCAGGTCGCGGAGAAACAGTTTGCCTCCCGGTTTCAGCACCCGGCACGCTTCCTGAAAGAACGGCAGGGGATCGGGCAGATGATGGACCAGACTGTTCGAGATCACGAGATCGAATTGGGAATCGGGGCAGGGGAGATCGCAGGCATTCTCGACTGCAAAGCAGAGTTTGTCCCGAGAGTCGCATTTCGCCAGATGGCAGTTGGCCTGATCAATCATGGGGGCAGATTGATCAATCGCCCTGATCTGAAGCTGCGGAAAGCGTTCGATCATCGCCAGAGGGATCAGACCGGTCCCGGTACCAGCATCGAGGATCGAAAGCGGCTGTGACAGGTCCGTGATCTGTGCGAAGTCATCGATAAACAACCGGTTCACAAACGAGTGATCCATCACATCGTAGGCCTGAACTTCTTCAAGTTCATCCATCACTTCCGGTTCAGGGACGCGTGTCAACATGGTAAATGCTTTGTAACTGATGGGACATGGTATGTCTGGCCAGTTCTCATCCTCTCAGGAATTCCACTGGCTGGCAACTCCTCCGCTCAGAATCCTGCTCGATGTCGAACTGGCTCGACTGGCCAAACTCAGTACAATTCGGGTTACGAACTTACTTCAAAGAACTGATGCTAGGGCTATGGTTGGCCATGAATTGTGTTGTCATTTCCTTTTACGATCAGCGAGACACTGCCGACCTGGCGGAGTTGTTGCGTGGCATGCAGCGGTACGATGCCGGAGCCCCCTATCGAATTCAGATTGTGATCAACCAGACCAGAACGGAACTGCCGCAGCTGGATTTTCTGCCGACCGGAATTCCCGTCGAAGTGATGAGCAGAGAAAATGTCGGTTACAACATTGGCGCCTGGGAAGCGGGCTGGCGGACCTGCGAGGCGGATGCTTATCTGTTTCTGCAGCAGGAATGTCGTATCCGCATGTCAGGCTGGCTGCAGGCATTTCTGAATCGGTTGCAGGAGCCGGGTGTCGGACTGGTGGGTGAGTCGCTGATGACTTACTGGGACGAACCCTGGGAGGAGATTCCGGATTCCATGCGGTTTATCAAACTGCCAGAGCACAATATAAATGGAGAGCCGGTCGCTGATCGGGTTGAGTGCTACCTGCATCAGCTCAAACACTGGGGAATTGATCCCGGACCGAAAGCCACTCATCTGCAAAGCCTGGTTCTCTGCACAACCCGTCCGATCCTCGAACAGATTGATGGATTCCCGATTGGTCGAAATTATGGAGAAGCGATTGCTGCAGAAATCGGGATCTCCCGCAAGGTCGAGGCATGCGGATATCGACTGCGGCAGGTCGGCTCGAAGCCGTTTACCTGGATAGATCATCCCCAGTGGACTTCGCAGCAGAAAATGTCCTGGCTGAGAAAGCTCTGGCACAAGCTCTCCGGTCGAGCCTGAGTATCGTCAGTGGACTTTCTGGGTGGCCAGTTTCATCACCGCTTCTTCTGTCAGCTGATTCCGCTGGAGTTCTCCGGTAATCCGGCCGTCCCGCATGACCAGGACTCGGTCGGAAATGCCAATGATTTCTTCCATTTCGCTGCTGGCAAACAGGATTGCCATTCCGGACCCGGCCAGCTGGTCGATCATCCGATAGATTTCTTCCTTGGCACCCACATCGATACCGCGGGTCGGTTCATCGAGCAGCAGCACAACCGGATGCGTTGCCAGCCAGCGGGCCAGCACCACCTTCTGCTGATTTCCCCCCGAGAGATCCCCCACCTGCTGCTCAGCACCCGCCATGCGGATTCCCAGCGATTCCCGATAGCTTTGGCACAGGTTCTGTTCGTATCCCCGGTTGACGAACACCCTGGCCTGAGCATGGGTTTTCAGGCTCGCCAGCGAGGCATTTTCCCGGATGGACATTTCCAGAAGCAGGCCCTGTTGTTTCCGATCCTCCGGCACGAGAGCCAGTCCCGCTCCGATCGCTGCTCGCACATCGCCTTCAGGAATGATCTGGCCTGCGATTTTCACCTGACCATTGATCGGTTCATCGACACCAAAGATGGCACGCAGAAATTCACTCCGTCCCGCTCCAACCAGTCCTGCCAGGCCGACGATTTCGCCGCGGCGGAGGGAAATCTGGTTTTTCTGCCTCGGCCAGGCTGTGGTCGTCAGGTTGGTCACTTCAAGCAGGACTTCGCCCGGCTGGTGGGATGAGCGTTGATAGAAGCGGGAGACATCCCGGCCCACCATGAGTGAAACCATTGCATCATGTGTGATCTGATTCCGGTTCAATTCTCCTGCATTGGCTCCATCCCGCAGGACAATCACCCGGTCCGCCA
>JAGQQT010000124.1 GCA_020426065.1 Planctomycetaceae bacterium
ATTGCCAGAATCCCCCCCAGCCAGACCAGCGAGAGAATTGCCAGACTG
Organism: Planctomycetaceae bacterium; assembly: GCA_020426065.1. Lineage (GTDB taxonomy): Bacteria > Planctomycetota > Planctomycetia > Planctomycetales > Planctomycetaceae > Rubinisphaera. Next base: position 49 of record JAGQQT010000124.1, read on the forward strand.
ATGCGGGACACATGATCCTGGCCATACCCGGAAATTTCCTGAAGGGGTTTCTCCAGTTGACCTGCACGTAAAATGCGGGGCCTGATCGAACTGGACGTACTGACCAGAGACCTGTCCCAGAATGGTTCTCCTCCGTCAGAATCAACCTGCGATTCGTACCCTGTGTTTCGCTCTCGCAACACGAGATAATCAGACCAGCCCTGCTCATTTTGCGGTGTTATTGGTGAATTCCAGCGATTCACGACTCGCCATCGGGTTTCATCAACCCCGGTTGACACACAGAGCGGAATACTTGCGAGTTCATGCCCCTGATCAGGATTCAGAATTCCCCATTGAATTCTCAGTAGACCAGACTCATCTGTGGGCGGCACATTCCGAGTAATGCGATAAGTCAGACCATCTGTCTTTTCAACGTTCAAATTCCCCGTCGCATCCCATTTGTGGGAGGAGTACTGAGTTGGAACGGTCACCTGCAGTTCTTCAACGGAGCTGTCCGCAGGCCAAAACAGAATCGATTCCCCAAGCCAGTTTCCGGCTTCGGCAAAAATCGTGTGATCCCAGATGAGTTTCTGCTCTCCATCTGCTGCAGTTTCAGAGCTTTTCGCCGGAAAACTAACTGCCTCACTGGAAGTGGCAATGGGTGGTACAGAATCATTTCCCAAAGGAAGCTCCTCCGCTCCTGGGGGAAGATTTTGACGACGGAGTTCACAGGAAAACAGGGTACCATTGGCATCGACCTGCTCAGTATGCATCATGACTTCTGAGGCAACCCTGCTGGCCGGATCCAGCACAACCAGTGTCCAGGGATAACGAGATGTTCCCGGCAACAGTCTGACCGTCTGTGTAGTCTGGCCAGCTCCCAAAACCCGAGGAGGATTGGCGAGGAGCCGGTTTGTGTTGGAAGTCACATCTTTCCGCCATTTGATGCGAATCTGGGCGGGACCATTGAGCGGTTCGGAGCTGTAAAGCTCAACCCGGTTCCTGATCTGTGCAGACCGGGTGGCCACCCGATGTCCATCATACTCCAGGATCACTTCTTCCGCGGTCCACAGTTCAGAATTGTCCAGGGATAACTGCCAGACTGCCTGCCCTTCTGGCCAGAGATTGTAAACAGAATTGGCGATTACAACATTCGGTTGAACCTGAAAACCCGTTTCGGCAGAGACGGTCAGGAAACTCGGTTTCGATTCCACCGCGACCAGAATGGCGCCTTCACCAGTGATGCGATAACAACTCGCATCCGGTTGAATATCAACAGCCTCACCCCAGACCGCCTGAAAAGCATCAACCGTCATCCGACTCCATAAGTCATTCTCGCTCTGACTGGAAAGTATCAATCCACCCTGTGCAGGCTGGATTCCGAGTTGCCGGCTGCGGACTCCTTTTTGCTGAACCAGTCTCGGGAGTTCGATACGCCTCGGTTCCGCTCCAATTTCAATTACCTGGACGTATCTCAACAAAACGACTTGCCGATTAGATGCGGAAGGATTCAGTTGAAATCGGGCCAGAAAGAATCCTGGCTGATTCGGATCTTCTTCTGACTTCAGTAATGTCGCGTTAATCGTATCCTGAAGAGCAATACGGTCTGGAAAACGGACCACAAACTCTCTCAGCTTTGTGTCTGAACTTTCAAAGACGAGCTTCCAGGCAAGGTCCAGCTGATGTGGAGTCAGATCAATCAACAAAGAAGATTCCTCTGCATTCAGCCCATTCTCTGTTTCCGGATTCACCGCAGTGACTGCCCCGCCAATCGTCAGTGCCAGCTGTTTTGCATGTCCAACGTTCCAGACAAGCGATTCCGCATCCACATTCGATTGTTCAGGAACCAACTCCCGATTCCCCGCCCTTAGTACAACTCTCTTTCCCTGCAGTAGGCTACGCGGCAAAACCAGCTGTGAAGAAACGACTGCCGGAATCTGCAGACTGAGCAGAGTGGCAGCTTCAGTCAGCGTCTGCCGGGGAATCACAACCAGTTCAATCTGATAGCGGCGGAATGGAGAGGACTGATTTCCATAAGAGCGGGAGAGGGCGTTTTTCGGTTCCGCTTCAGGTATCCCCAAGGCAGACAGAGATGAGGTAACCAGTGACACTTCCAGTCCCTGATCACCTGGCAGAGGGGTCAGAGAAACTGTTTTTCCGTTGACCACCGCCCGCAACGCCTGAATGCCCGAAACACCAGTAATCGGAATCAATACCCGATCGAGTGGATCTGGAGCATTCTCGATCAGATCAAAACGGCAGCGAATCTGTAATCCTTCTCCCTCAGACGCCACCTCGTAACTGGCTGAGTGAAACAGCACATGCTGATGAGCATTGGGAAGAAACTCCCTGATTTTGAGCTGAGCGGCAGTTTGTGGGGTCACATAAACTATGGAAGGAAACTCACTGGGATCCAGCCCGGAAAAACCGGAGGTTAACTCGGCAGAGGGAACAGGAATCAACACATCTTCCCGCACAGGTTGCGGAGGAATTACGGCTGGTCCTGGCGTAGTTCCATCCTGGGCAAAGACAAGTTGCTGACAGGCCAGGCTGATCAGAAGGATGGACAAGCTGCGTTGCCGGACTAACGTCGACAGCTGTCCGCGCTTCGGGATGCGTCGTTCTACCTGGCTGAACTTCTGCAACCAGTTCACGAGCAGGTCCATCACCTGAGATGTCATCAGAACACTCCCGGCCACCACCAAGATCCACCGGGAGGAGTCCGTCGCTAAACCTCCTGCAACAACCATGAGCAATGCAAAGGCTATCAAAAACGAGACCAGTTCCGGGAGCAGTTTCAAATAGCGCAACAGAATGACCACAAAAGAAGTCACCAGGAAAAACCATCCCAGAAACCCCCATTCAATCGATGCTGAAGAGGTTACAACAAATGGAATCGTCGATGGGCCTCCCTTCAGAGAGGCTTTCAGTGCCAGATGTGTTTGATCCTGAATGGCCTTTGTTACAAGCTGCTGAAATCCTGGAGAGGCGTTCTGGGATTTCCAGGAAGGGATTTGTTTCCAGAACGTCACTTCTGGCCCTGGCTGAACGACAACATCACGAGGGACGCAAACCACTAGTGATGTCTGATCAGGTACGGAATCAACCTGTGGTTGCATGATCTGACGTCGATTCGGCAGGGAATAGGAAATCCGCACCTGTTGGACAGCGGCATTGATGACAGGCAACTGGTATCGCTCCAGGTTCTGTTCGACACCCAGGCACAGGTCGTTGATCCAGATGGATCGCACGTAAACGGTTTCAGGAAACGTAATTTCGTGAATCTGATGAGAGAAGGCGCTTCCCGCAGGAATCTGGAGTGTCCACTCCAGATCATAACCTGAAGAAGAGAAATCACTCAGATACAACAGCAACTCCGCCTGGGGTTTCGCCTCAGCGGACGTGAAATCGCTGGTGCCGGATTCAGGCTCTGAGTTCAGTTTGAATTGTAATTCAAGGGGAGCCGAGGTCTGTGAATAAGTCCATTCCTGACCAGAAGGATTCTGTGGTCCCTGCAGTGGTGTCAGTGTCCCGAATTCAGCCAAGGAATTGATTACCGTTCCCTGAAAAGCCTGGTGCAGTAATCGGGGGAGTGGGAGTGATGCCCCTTCTGTTTGAGGCCAGGGGATCTCCCGCTGCAACAGCAAATCTCCGGGAACATCAGGCCATGAGAGGACCCACGTTATCTGACCACCATTTTGTGGTTCCAGATATCTCGTCAGTAATTCAGTGAGTTGAACGACGGTTCCATCCCGAGTCTGCCCACTCCATTCGATCAGCGGATCAGAAGGAGGAGTGATCCAGGTCAAACGGCTTGTCTGCTGCCGCACAAAGCTGGGAATGGAAATCTGTTGAGACAACCAGAGTTGTCCTGACTTTTGCACAAGCTGAGTCACCAGCTGACATTCTGAAACTGGAAAACTGGTGAGGGATTCCTGCGCAGTGGATTTGCTCTCTGTTTTGAACTGGAAAATGGTGCGAGTCGCTTCGGTCAAATCTATCAACAACTTCAAGTCCTGTGAAACTGCATTGGCAGTTTCCGCAGGACTTTGACGAATTGTCTTGAGCCATGGGGGCAGCTCCCCCGGACGGCCAGCAGACTGTTCCGGAATGGTTCGCAGAATTTCCAGGGCAGAAGCATCCAGAAGACAGCGTTCCAGCACCCCGTTCTGGGGAATCAGTGCAGGCAGGGAGACGGTTAACTCTCCCTGAACCAGACGTTTCCAGGACAATGTCACCTGCAGGATGATCCCAGTTCGGACAGGAATGGCGGTACCACAATCAATCCAAAGCAGACTTTTTCCGTTTTGTCTTTGAGTCGTCCAGTTCAATGCCAGGGGAGTTCCCTGCTCATCCCAGGCCGAGACTGTGCCAATCTGAGCAGCATTGGGAAACTGAAATGAAGCCTGGTACAACCCGCTCTCCGTGGCGGTGCAATACATCTGATGCCGCAGATGCTGACGCTCCCCCGCAGAGTGCCCCTCAATCAACTGACGCACTCTCAATCGAGGATTTGCGGTTCCAATCAGTACCTTGAGACTGGCCTCCCGCGAGGTTGATTGAAACCTCCAGGTATCGCGACTTCGATCAATAAACCGGGCATCTAACTGTTCGAGGTTCTTCGGTGTGAAGGTTTGCAGATGGTAAGGAGACTCGACAGTAAAGGTAATTTCCTCACTGAGTTGTTCGAGCCCCGGGATCTGGGGAAGTACCAGATCAACTTCACCCTGAACAGACTTTTTCACTGTTCCTCGTACCCGCAGTATCACCGGCCCTGCCCGATCTCGTGGAATGGTCAGCATGCGGATTCCCGATTCCACAGTGGAATCCTGTACGACTTTGGTGAGATCCCGTTTCTGCTGATTTAATTCAACGCCAGTTACTGCCCACGATTCGGGCAAAGTGATCCTGACGGAATCGGACTGATCCTGGAACTGTTCGAGCGTGTAATCCGAAACAAATGCAATCCCTGCTGCATTAACCTGAAACAGATGCACTGCTTTGGCGATGACAGGAATCGACTTGCTGGAGCGAGTCAGACTCCGCAGTTCAAACGAAAGCTCCGTCAGATCTCCACAGACAAGCTTCCATTCTCGAAAACCGTTGTTCGCTGGAGTCACCGTGCAGGCAATCTGCTCAGGATCATCAACCAGTATTTCAAACTCCTCTGGAACCTTCAGAACCAGACTGCCAGCCAAAGAGAGTGGCAGTTTGAGTGAAAACCTTCCAGACCCGGCATTGATGGGTGTGGCCTGCCAGCGGCCATTGAGCAGACTGGAGCCAGCTTCCGCATACACCAGCAGATTCCCATCAGAATCCAATCCCCAGTTTTTGGTCGTGCGTGTCCAGGAAAGCGACTCCACGCTCAGGTTGGTTTGACCCAGGGAAATCCACCCGGTCGTCAGATCCTGTTGATAATCGAGTGAGAATGTCCCTCGAACCAGCTTTCCGTTCTGAAATTCAGCGCGGTACTCGGCTCTGGCTGCAGGTCGGACAAACGGCCAGTCCTTTTCCAGTCCGCCATCATAAATTGTGCTCAACAAACGTTGTGAAGGGACCGGCCTCCAGTCTCCTTTAGGCCATAATTCCGGTGTTTCAGCCGGGACATAGATCCGGCGGATAGAATTTAGACTCTCCTGGGCATGAGCTGGTTGTGAGAAGACCAATAAAATCAACAAACACAGCACCAACAAACCACCTGCGCAGTAACCTGCGAATGGATATCGATGCCGGGTTTGAGAAAGATCTGCCACGATAATTCATTTCCTGTTCTGTTGACGAATGCACCAATAATTTCCTAGCGGGATCGGGATGAGCCCAACAGGTCGGATTTAGGAGGCAGAATCCTTGTCACATCATCAGGTCCAACTCCATGAATGTCCATCTGGATGGCCGCTTCACTCTGATCATCCTGTTCATGATGAGGACCGATGATAATCAGAGTCGGTTCATCCGGTATTGGACGGAAAAACCATGCCAGTGAACTCGCAATCGCCACCGTCAGCAAACCAAGCAGCAGGGGCTGTGCCAGTACCGCTGTCTGATAGGGGAAATTCAATGCCAGAAATGAAACCAGCAGAATGACAGCCAGGATCAGAAACGGACGCTGGGGCCGTGTCGCAGCGATCAAAACAATAAACAGGAGGAGTGGCACTCCGCAGCCAATCGTAAACAGCAAACCTCGCCCAACTCCCGAAAACTGGACGGTGTGTGGCCAGTTGTAAGCTGTGAACAGATAAGAATTCCCAGACTCATTCAGAGGAGGGAATGCAGCTGATTGTGATCCCTGCTGAAGAAGCGGCAAACGACGAAAACCAAATCGGGACCACTGCCACTGGTGTTGAATCTGCAGTGAGTCAGGTGGCTGCAGCAGGTAAACTCCATCGGGCAGCCCCAGAGTCCAGCTCAATGAACTGATACGATGAGAAAGAGAATGCTCAGGAAGCGTCAGAGCAACCGACTTCAACGCCCCGCCCAACGCCCGCTCCCGATGTCGGAACATCAGGTCACAACGTCCCGGACGCCCCACAGCTTCCTGGGGGAACTGCAGTACAACCTGCTTTTCTGTCATGGACACATTCAGGATCGCAATACGAGAGGATCCGTCTGCACTCCAGACGCCGCTTACAAATGACTCCATTCCCTCTCTCTCAATCGTGAGGCTGGCAGGAGTTCGGGCAATCATCAAGGACAGCTCACTGGCCAGCGAACTGTCTGGCGAGAGCCGGGTGACCATTGAAGCGGCAATAAAACCAACATCTTCACTCTGTCGACTCCGTCCCAGATTAATCATCAGGTCAACCGACCGATCCGGTTGTGTCGTCGTCAGCAGGGTCGCCTGATCACTCCGCCCAACCATTTCCCAGTCGTTACTGAGGACATCGCATTCGAAAGGGATAGCCAGTTGCAGAAACTCACTGATCTTGTCGGCAGGTGTTACCCGCACAACGGGCACCTGCAGCGAACAGGATGATTCAGACTCCATATCCAGTGGCAACTCACAGATGGCCCGAAACCGAATGGGCCCCAGGACAGGGGCGGCTGGCTGATAGATGTAAACACTGCTTTTCTGCTGCCCGTTCACAGGGCTGTTCTGCAGATTCAGCAAACCTTTCTGTTCATCAAAAAAGAACAGTCTGGGAGTTGAACCGGCATTGCCTTGTACCGGCAAGACTTCGAATTGAATTGTCTCGGCCGGGATCTCTTCCACCAACAGATCAAAGATCATTTCAACCTGAACTTCGTTACGGGTTGTATTGACCGAGTTGACGACGACTGTCTTTTTGCAGAAAGAACTTTGCTGTACGGGCAACAGTTTGACCGGGATTTCGGTCATGGCATCTGTCAGCTGGAAATAATTTTCACGTGAGGCCAACCCCAGTGGAGTGGCGTATTGCTCGACAGTCTGTTTTAACTGCTGCCATCGCTGTCCGGGAATGACCTGGATTCCTTCCCGCTGCAATTCCAGTGCATAACGAAATGAATCCGTTGAAACACGCAGAAAATGATCGTGAAATGCGGAACTGCTGTTTGGCGCCACGATATTAGGCAGCGAACAGTTAATCAGAAGTGCCTCGGCTGCCTGCTTCTGCCATCCGGCTGGCATTGGACGACGGGCCTGAAAGCGAATCGAGCGGGGTTCCTGCCATTGAGAAACCTGCAACAGCAACTGATCCGCTTTCTCAAATACAACATCGATCTGCTCACCCCGAGATGTAATTGCCGAAAGCTCCCATTGCTGGGCATCAAACTGCTTCCAGTCGATCGTGAGGGAATCCAGTGTTCCATTCTGAGGTGTGATCAGGATCTCGGCAGACAACTCCATTCGGTCTGACCGGACCAGCAGATCATAGTAGCTTTCCGAAGAAAAGGTCGTTTGGGCCCGTTGAGCGGCCATCACCAGTCGATATGGCTGGCTGTAGTATCGGTACGCCTGAACCAGATCTGCTTTTGATCCCAGTTCACGCGGGTCTATCGGCAGAACTCGTTCAGACTGGCTGGTATTCTGTGTCATTCGCCAATCAGAAGAACGCAGAATCCCAATTCGTCCCAACTCTCGACGCGCTCCCCGCACAACAAATCCATCCAGGGAAATTTCGCTCTCGAAACGGCGAATTGGAGAACTCAATTCCCACTGCAGTGAGACCGTGCTCTGCACGGGTTGAGAAAAAATTACGTCAAAGATGGCTGGATTGGATGCGTTGAATTCATATTTAATCGGACGGTCAGCTACAACATTGTCCAGCTGGAATCCAGCCGGTAACTGGACCGTCAATTTGTCAAGAACTCCCTGCTCGACAGTGAGTGTCTGCTGGGCCCGAATCAGAGTGCTGCTGCTCTGACGCGACAGCTCAATCCGCGATTCCACATCAAACACAGCTTCCTGAGACGGGGATGAAGCCTGGGGAGACCATTTCAAATCAATCGTCTGTTGAAAACCGGCAATACGGGCCAGTGTTCCCTGGGCATTCACCTGCCGGTCCAGAAAACCAGCACTTTCCAGTGAGATCGCCAGGTCCCGTTCCGGTACCTGCAGTCGAAGTTCGGTTCGGGAGGCATCCGGGCAACTCATCAGCAGACGTTCCTGCATCCCCGTTCTGGTAATGGGAACCAGCAGATTGAGTTTCAAGGCCAGGTTATTCAACCCTCGGGACCACAACACCCACTGATCACTATCAACATCGCGAGCCACCATCACCCGGTTGCGGGGAGCGGCTTCAGGTTGAACAGAAACAATCTCAAATCCACTCAACACCGCTTCACTCATCCGGAGCGGCAACGGGCGCCAGTTTTCGCTGAACTCGGCATCAATTTCCAGGGTAAGATCGACTGAACACCACTTCCGGTTTTGCGAATCGACAATAATCGAGGCAACGCCCGCCAGATTCTTGACGATAAATCCAGGCCCACCAGCCTCTTTTTCTCCCTGATCTTCAATCCAGGAAAAGAACTCCTCAATCGTGACATTCAAGGGGACCGCGACCGGTTTCCCATCCTGATTGGGCAGATAGATCAGATCGAGCGGAACCTGGGACGACTCAGGTGGAGGCTGCACACCGGCTGGAGGGGCAGGTTTTGGCGTGGTTCCGTTTTCTGGTTGCCCTAAGAGTGGTAGAGGACAAACCAGTAGAACACTGGCAATCAGCATCCAGCAGAACACGCTTTTGCCTGCAGAAATACGTCTCCCGACCGCAACAAAACCCTGCTGACTGCACAGCCAGGACTTTCGAGCGGATGACTTCAACTGTTCACGATTCGTTGCCGTGTATCGCATTCCCGTTCTGAACCGGCTGGATGAAAGCAAGAAATCTGAATTTGACTCGGACATGAGGAGACATTGGAAATCAGGCTCAGGCCTGATCACTTTCATGGAATTGTAACTGATGAATGATGTGGAACCTATGACCGATTGTGTTGATTTCACATTTCCGTTCATTCTGGTTCAGGA
>JAGQQT010000125.1 GCA_020426065.1 Planctomycetaceae bacterium
TCTCACGGCCTGATTCCCCAGGAACAACTCGTCATCCTGCAGACAGGTGAAGAACGCTCCCGGGATGGAGCGGGGCTGTTTTTCTGCACCACCCAGGGGAAGATTGAAAAACGGTTTTCCGGCTTTTCCGCCTATGTCCGGTGGAATCTGGCCGATCAGATTCAGCGGACGTCGCTGAATTACCAGCGGTGTCCGGTCCAGAACGGCCTACCGCACCAGCCCATTTTTATTCCCGCTGCAGACAGTACCCAGGAACTGGCAAAGCGTTTGTGGGAAACCATGATTCTGCACGATGCCCAGACACATGTCTCCGGACAACCGCTGCAGGATGTCGATCAGATTCCCGCCCTTTCCCTGGAGGAAACCGGGGACGAGTATCGGGGGGAAACCGAGCCTCAGTTGATCCAGGAAGACCTTCTGGAAGAGGTACTGGAAACGGAATCAGCTTCTCCCTTCCCGACCATTCAGAGCGAGCAGGAGACCCCCTATTCTTCCCCCGCACTGGCAACGTCCACGGTTCCAGTTCCGACTCTGCAGCTGGCACGGGACATCGTTTCCCGGCGGAGGAATTACCTTCAAAAACAGCACGTTGATGTGAGCATGCTGTTTCAACGGAAAAGCTCCTCACGCTCACTGGAAACCTTCTTTCCCGAGCAGGTTCCATTTGGCGAACTGGTTTGTGTGCCGCTCTCAGGCAGCTCAGTTCCAGTCGAGCTGGCATCCTGGGTTGAAGCTGCTCACCTGGTCACAACAGTCCACTCTGATGTGAACTCGGGAAGCAGGCAGTGGCTTGTGTTCTGGCACAATGGGAATACTGGAGAGCTTTCATCGATTCTTGAGCAATTCCCGGATGCAATTCATGCCCGGACTGGAGTCGATCTGAAGCAACTGCTGGCAGAGCTGTAGCTGGTCTGGAATTGAAATCCTCCGAAAACCGCTCGAAAACGAGAGCAGGAGCGTGACTTTTTCGGATTATTTCGGAAAATGCGAAAATTCTTCGAGTCTTTTTCGGGTTCTGTCACGTCTTAGTGAAGTCCGGTTTCATTCCGGGAGGGGACACGAACGTCCATTCTGCTTTCAGGGACGGTTCATCAATCAGTAACGTCTACCCGATTCCGGGTCTGAACATTCTGTTGCTCGCAGTCGCAAACCAATCGAAGGAGTATCGCGATGAGACGCTGTTTTTCCGTCACAGGATTACTGCTGTTGGCTCTCATGACGCTGGGGACAACTCCCCTTCTGGCCGAAGATGCCGCACCCCCCAAGGCCGCAGACAATCCGCTCAATCAGGCGCTGAAGTCTCTGCTCTCCCCCAAAGCCGCCACTACAGAGGCCGAACCTGCCAAACCGGCCACTCATCATCAGGCCGAAACTTTAACCCTGCGAGATGATCAGGGGAACAATCTGCAGTTGCGAGCCATTACTCTCGATGCGGATGGCCGACTGCTGGTGGCCTGCGGCGGGACACGCGTTTTCCGCAAAGAATCGATCGAAGGTCCTTCCGTAACCGAAATCACACAACCGGGTGAAATCCGGGTCTTTGATCGTCAGCTCAAGCCAGCGGGAGTCTGGTCCATTGACATGGAACCGCAGGCGATTTTCGTTTCCGATGATGGTTCGATCTACGTGGCAGGTTATGAAACCATCCTCAAGTTGAACGAGAACGGCGAAGTGCAGGCCAAGGGAACGCTGCCTCATGTGGCCGACATGGAACAGAATATCGACAAGGTGCGTGAAGGCCTGGAAGCTCAGCTCAAATCGATGAGTGAATCCATCAAGCAGTATGTCGATCAGCAGAAAGAGATGGTCGCCAAGCTGAAAGCCAAGCCGGAAGCAGAGCGGACCGCGATTGAAAAGAGTCAGATTCAGGCAGCCGAACAGATGGTGGAAGCCTACAGCGAATACCTGGTCACCGATCAGGCTTCTCTGGACAAGAAAGTGCTGGCTGCTCTGGGAACCAAACGGAGCATCGCTTCACTGGCCGCAACGAACGATTACATCTTTGTGGCCACCAACGACACCGAAGGCCACGGTTTCTGCGTCTGGCGAACGGATCGGAATTTCAAGAATGGCCAGAAAGTTGTCTCTGGACTGGTCGGTTGCTGTGGCAACATGCATATCGGAGCGGGCGATGGCAAACTCTATGTTGCTGAAAATGCCCGTCATCGTGTCTGCTGCTACGATCAGGACGGCACACTGGTGCGAAACTGGGGTGAGCGTGAACGGAATAACGATGAAGGCTTTGCCAGCTGCTGCAACCCGATGAATGTTTACATCACCAAGGACGGCCAGGTTTACACTTCGGAATCGAATGTTGGCCGGGTGAAGCGGTTCTCCGCGAGCGGAGAGTATCAGGAACTGATCGGCAGTGTGGACCTGGTGCCCGGCTGCAAGAATGTTTCGATTGCCGTGACACCGGATCAATCTCGCATCTACATGATGGACATGACCCGCTCACACATCATTGTGATGGATCGAAACGAAGTCCCTCGTGTCTCTGCAAAGGACTGAGTTCCTGGGGCTCACCTGAAAAGTGCCGAAAACCAGAAGTGATCGTCTCAACGCAACTTCACCCTCCCTCAGGGAGGGTCGGCACAGCCGGGGGGGGGGGATTGATCCTCTCATCCAATTTCACGTTTCGTTCAGCGTTTCAGCTAAAGGGAATGAGATGCTTCGTCAGATTCTGCTGTCTTTCATGGTCGTCTGTTTCGCGACTTCAGCTTCCGTGATTGCGGCTGACAAGACTCCGTTGACCATGGTAGTAATGGATCCATTGGCGGCTCCGTTATCCTGCCCGTGTGTGGAAGGCTACGCACAACGGAAGTACGAGATTCTGGCGGAGCACCTCTCCCTGAAGCTGGGACGTTCCGTGAATGTGGTTTTCACTGAATCACTGATTCATGCCAAAACATCCGGAAAAATCACCCGGGTTGACCTGGTGATCGGCAAGGATTCCGTGGTCCGGCATGATGCTTCTGTCATCGAACAGCCGGTTCATCCCATTGCCCGGTTGACGGGAAAAGATGGCACAACAACTCAATACGGCATGATCGTTGTCCGGAAGTCCGATCCTGCCAAAAGCGTGGCGGACCTCAAAGGTTACCGCGTCTTTTTCGGCCCGGCGGAAAGCGATGAAAAACATGCCGCAGCCGTTGCTCTGCTGAAAGAAAATGGTGTGACGATTTCCGATAAACGGGAAATCAGCGAGGCCTGCAGCGACGGGGCCTGCCAGGTGCTGGACCTCGGAGAAGGAGTGGATGCTGCCGCTGTGATTTCCAGCTATGCCGCTCCCCTGCTGGAAGGTTGCGGCACGATCAAAAAAGGAGATTTGAGAGTTGTCGGGAAAACCGATCCAGTCCCCTTCATCACGGCTTTTGTCGCCAACGATCTCCCTGCAGAAACAGCCAGGCAGATTGAACAGGAACTGCTCCGTTCCGGTCAGCAGCCGCAGCTCCTGATCGCACTGGAAACTCTCGCCGGATTTGTGGCGATTGAACCGGACGCAAAAAAAAAGAATTGATTAACGCCAGCTGGCCGCAGTGGCGCGGTCCGTTGCGTGATGGTCATTGCGATCAGTTTGCCCAACCCGCTGCCTTTCCGCTCAAGCAGATCTGGGAAACGTTCAGCCAGGGAAAACCGGTTGGGGGAATTGCGGGAACCGAAGACCGGATTTATCAGGCCGACCGCGACTTTCTGGATCAGTTTGATCGCTTCGCCTGTTATGACGCCAGCAATGGCAGCCTGATCTGGCAGCAGATTGTTCCGGGAATGGGAATGCTGGACTACGGGAACAGCTCCCGGGCCACTCCCCTGCTCCGCGAAAATCAGGTGTTGTTTCAAAGTGCGTTCGGAATTATCGCTTCTTACGATGCCAAAGTCGGCACTCCCCTCTGGCAGACCAATGTCATCTCCCTTTACGGCTCAGGTCGGGAACTGGTGTGGGGACTTTGCTCTTCACCCTTGCTGGCCAATGGTCAGTTGATCTTCAATCCGGGTGGAAAAAAGTCATCCCTGGTCGCACTCACGCCGGACTCGGGGAATCTGGTCTGGCAGACTCCCGGACAGGATTACGGCTATGGTTCACTTGTTTCTGCCCAGATCAACGGGCAGGAAGTGGTCATTGGACATGACAAAACCACTCTCGGCGCATGGGATGCCCGCAGCGGAAAGAGGCTCTGGACGATCAAACCGCAGGAGCCGGAAGATTTCAATGTGCCCACGCCGATCGTGCAGGGTTCGCAGATCATTGTCGCGACGGAAAACAATGGCTGCCGGGTTTATCAGTGGCCGGGTGAAGGGGAATCTGAGCCCAGACTCCTGGGCCAGCAGCAGGAACTCTGTCCCGAAACGACCAGTCCGATCAGCACTCAGGATTCTGTCTTCGGAGTGGCGAATGGAACGCTGTATTGCCTGTCGCTGCCGGAGCTGCAAATCCGCTGGCAGTTTGATGACCCCTGCCTGTCCGAGCATGCCTGCCTGGTCACCGATGGTCAACACTTGGGAGTCTTTGCCGATGGCGAACTGCTGCTGTTTGCCGCCGAAGGCAAGCATCGGGAGCCGCTGGCCCGCCAGCTTCTGTTTGAGCAACGCACCCCGCAATATGCACATCCGGCCATCATGGGGAATCGGCTCTACATTTCCGGAGGCAATCTGCTCCGCTGCTACGAACTGTGGCCTGAACCTGCGGAGGAATAGATCCTCTGCCACTGGATCTTGAAGGCCGGTCGAAAATGGGAACTGGTCTGAAGGCCCCAGGTGGTGGGGAATTCCCATTCCTGTGTGGAATCCTGATCGGTTTCCGGTATTATCGGCATTGAAACCTGCCCTGTCAGGTGAGTCTATTTCAAGTTCGATAATCGAGAGGATCTCCCGCTCGTGAAAGATATTCTGCAGGACATCGTCCAGCACAAACGCACGGAAATTGCAGCCGCCCGGGAAAGAGTACCTTTGCCGGAACTGCTGGCCCAGATTCCGTCCGCTCCCCCCGTGAAAGATTTTGTCACCCAGCTCAGACTGAGTCATCCGCTCGGCGTGATTGCTGAAGTCAAGAAAGCCTCCCCTTCTGCGGGCATTATTCGTATGGATTTCGATCCGGTCGCGATTGCCAAAACGTATGCCGCTCACGGAGCCGCCTGCATCAGTGTGTTGACGGATGAAAAGTTTTTTCAGGGTCACCTCGATTTCCTGAAACAGATCCGCAAGTCGGTCGATCTGCCCCTCCTGCGAAAGGACTTCATTCTGGATCGTTACCAGATTGCCGAAGCCCGCGCTGCGGGAGCGGACTGCATTCTGCTGATTGCCGAATGTCTGGATGATGCCCAGCTGCGGGATCTTTATCAGTACACGCGGGAACTGGGCATGCAGGCGCTGGTGGAACTTTACGACGAAGAGAATCTGCCGCGTGTCCTGAAGTTGAATCCGCACATTATTGGCGTGAACAACAGAAACCTGCGGACGTTCGAAACTGACCTGACCCATTCGATTACCTTGCGACGTCAGGTGCGGGATACGATTCTGTTTGTCAGCGAGAGTGGAATTCATTCCCGCGAGCAGACACAGCAACTGATTTCCAACGGGATTCATGCGATCCTGGTTGGTGAATCGCTGATGCGTTCCGAAGATATCGGAGCAGCACTGGAAGCCCTGCTGCCTGCCGGGACGAGTGTTTAATTTTTTTGTCAGTCCATTCCTGCCAGGAATTGAGAGAATCATGCAACGATTGATCAGGCTCGCATTCATATTGATGCTTCTCTGCTGGTGCAGTCCGGAGCTCCGGGCTCAGCGCGGTTTGACGGAAGTCCCTGACACCAACCCCGCCATGGAAAAGGCCTCGTTCCAGGTGGCGGATGGATTTGAAGTCAACCTGTTTGCCAGTGATCCGATGATTGCCAAGCCAATCCAGATGAACTGGGACAGCAAGGGGCGATTGTGGGTGGCCACCAGTGAAACCTATCCCCATGTCAAACCGGGCGAGAAGGCCAACGACAAGGTGATGATACTGGAAGATACCGATGGTGACGGCGTGGTGGATCGCTCCACCGAGTTTGCCGATCGGCTCCTGATCCCGACGGCCATCCTGCCCGGTGACGGCGGCGTGTACGTGGCGAACTCCACGGAACTGCTGCACCTGAAAGATACCGATGGCGATGGCAAAGCGGATGAACGCCGCATCATCCTGAGCGGATTCGGAACCGAAGATACGCACCACATCATTCATACCCTCAAGCGGGGACCGGATGGCTGGATCTATTTCAATCAGTCCATTTACACACACTCGCACGTGGAAACTCCACACGGAGTCCGGCGTCTGCTGGCAGGTGGAACCTGGCGCTTCAATCCCTACACAATGGAACTGGAAGTCTACACCCGTGGACTGGTCAACCCCTGGGGGCTGGTGTTCGACAAGTGGGGACAATCGTTTGAGACCGATGGAGCGGGGGGTGAGGGAGTTCATTATGTCTTCCCGGATGTGGTCATGTTTACCGCTTACAATGCGGAGCGAATCGTTCACGGATTGAATCCGGGCCAGCCGAAACATTGCGGCCTGGAAATTCTGTCAGGCAATCATCTGCCCGCTGGCTGGGATGGCCGGTTTGTGACGAATGATTTCCGGGGCAACCGGATCAACAGCTTTGAGTTGTCTCCATCCGGCAGCGGGTATGTTTCGGTGCAGAAAGATCACCTGCTGGTTTCCAACTATGTTTCCTTCCGACCGGTCGACATCCTGATGGGACCGGATGGCGCGATCTATGTGGCCGACTGGTACAACCCGATCATTCAGCATGGCGAAGTCGATTTCCGGGATGATCGCCGGGACCATGAACATGGCCGCATCTGGCGGATTGCTCCCCAGGGACTACAGAAAGTCGATCGAAAGCTGCCGGCCGACTGCAGCAATCAGGAACTGGTGGACCTGCTCAAGAGTGATCAGAAATGGTGGCGGGATCAGGCTCGCTCCGAATTGCAGCAGCGGCTCGAAAGCGAACGAAAGATTTCCGGGGGGAATGTTGATCAGCAGATTACCAACCTCCTCATGGGGGAAATGGCCAAGATCAAGCATCCCAAACTGGAATGGAACGATGACAACTGGTTTGAACTGACCTACGAACAGTTCGAACTGGCACGCACGTTCGCTCCCTTCAAGGATGCCCAGACGACTCCCTTCTGGAGCCTGTCCTTTGTAAAACAACCGGAAATGCAGGCTGCTTATCTGAGACTGCTGGGAGATTATCTTCATCTGCCACGCTGGGAAGATGCGAAGTACCAGAATGGCAATCCGGTGGAACTGGCAGCCTTAAGCGCCATCAAATCAGAACATCCCCAGGTCCGTCTGGAAGCCGTCCATCTGCTGAGAAAGATCGGTACACTGGATGCCCTCAAGGCTGCGGCTTCGGCCATCTCGGCGGAGAATGATCGCTTCCTCGAATTTGCCCTCTGGCACACCTTCCGCGAGTCCGAAGGAATCTGGTTGCCGAAGTTCAAGGAAGATCCAGCCTGGTTCAGTGAAGATCCACAACAACTGCTCACGCTGGCAAATGCCGCTCGCTCCGGCGAAGTTGTTCTGCCCATTCTGAAAATGTGGCAGGCAGGCAGAATTGCAGCCACTCAAACTCCTCAGGTCCTGCAACTGATTGCCGATCGGGGAGATGCTCAGGCCATTGATCAGTTATGGACGATGTCCCAGACGGCAGAAGCCGCTCAACGGCATGCGATTCTGGACAAGCTGGTTGAGACGGCGGATCGTCGGAAAGTTGCCCCCGCCAGCAACCTGGCAGGTGTGCAAAACCTGCTGCAGGATCAGGATACGCATGTGAGGCTGCGCGGCTGTCAATTGTGCGGGCTGTGGGGTCAGCAACAAACCAGACCAGCATTAACAGCCCTGGCTGAAAACGAAGCGGACCCATTGAACCTGCGAGCGGAAGCACTCTATTCCCTCGCTCGACTCGGTGGAGCGGAGTCCCGCGACTATCTCAAAAGCATTGCCCAGGGTGAGCAGAAACCACTGCTGAACCTGCAGGTCACGGCGATTGATGCCCTCTCTTTGTTCCAGATGAAAATTGCAGCGGACTCGGCCGTGCTGGCGCTGACCAAACTGGAAGAAGCCGGCAAGGTGAACGAACTTCTCAATCCCATCCTGAACCGCAAACAGGGCCCTGGCCTGCTGATTCAATCCCTGAAAGATCAGAAGCTCTCACCGGAAGTGGCCACCGTGGCGATCCGGAGGGCGAGCAGTCTGCCGCAACCCAACCCGGCCCTGCTGGATGCGATTCGTCAAGCGGGGGGATTGTCTGCGGTGAGCCAGGAAATGTCGGCTGAAGAAATGCAGCAACTGGTTACTGAAATCACACAGCAGGGAAATATTCAGCGCGGGGAAGAAATTTACCGCCGGGAAAAACTGCAGTGCCTGAACTGCCATGCGGTGGGCGGCGCGGGCGGAAAAGTTGGTCCGGACCTGTCCAGCATTGGAGCCAGCGCTCCAGTGGACTATCTGGTCGATTCTTTGATTAACCCGAACAAGAAGATCAAGGAAGGTTATCACACCATTCAGGTGGTAACGGTCGATGGTCTGGTCGTGACTGGTGTTGCTGTGCTGGAAAACCAGCAGGAAATTCACCTGCGTGATGCGGAAGGCAAAATCAAAGTCATTGCCTCCGAGGATATCGAGTTGAAAAAGAATTCCCCCGTTTCATTGATGCCCGCCGATCTGGTCAGCAAGTTGCGGCGGGATGAACTGGTCGACCTGGTGCGGTTTATCTCTTCACTGGGCAAGACGGGCGAGAACGTCGTCTCGAAACAGCAACTGGTCCGAACCTGGCAGGTGCTGAACCCCGGAGATCAGATTCGAGCGGTCAATGATGCGATCCGTCACAACGGCGTGGAATACGCGGCAACGGATGATCCGGTCCTCGTCTGGAAAACCGGCTACAGCCATGTCGATGGCTCGCTGCACCTGGGAGACCTCGTCTGGATGGGGAATATCGCCGGAACGAGCCTGCAGTTTGCCCGGACGAATCTGGATGTGATTCAGGCGGGAAAAATCGGCCTGCGAATTGAAGATCCTACCGGCCTGCGGATGTGGTGGGATGGTCAGGAACTGAAAGTTGGCCAGGAGATAACCTGGGAGGCCCAGACAACCGGGCAGCATCGCCTCACGATCGCCTCAGACAGTCAGGCACGTTCGATGAAACCGATTCGTATCGAAATCATCGATGCAGGTGGCACCGGTCAGGTAACCACGGTCAACTGAAATCGTTACCAACGAGATCCTGTATGATTTTGCAGCAGTGTCTCATTTCTGCTCCGGATTTGTTGCGAAATGAGACACTCCCCAAATCAGAGTCTGCAGACACAAACAATCCATAACCTCATACTATTCAGTTGGTTATGAACATTTAGGCCGGTCAAATCATTTCTGGCACGCCAGATGCATTCTACTCATATCAGCGACGAAGGCGTTGG
>JAGQQT010000126.1 GCA_020426065.1 Planctomycetaceae bacterium
GTGATGGCGGTTCGTACTCACTTTGTTTTTACTCAACGGATGGCGATTGGTACGAGTTTTTTATACCAATTAAATTTGACGGCGACGTGGCAACCGGGTACGAAACACCAAGGTTGTATTTTCACTCTTTTAATGACTGCAATGTCGTCCGCACATTCACATGGGAAGAGGCACAACAGTTTGTTGCACCGTTGAGTTTTGATAACGCACGTTTTCATGAACTTGTTCATATTGTTCAGACTCGGGGACATTTTCCGCCGGGCGCGATCAATTCATAATAGCAAGGTATGTTGCACACCGGCAGGTGAAATGCCTCTTGTGACTTCGTCACACCGGTAGGCTTCGCCAACCGGTGCTACCGAATTGTGGAGTTTCAGATGTCATCGAATTCGGATTACAAGCAAGCCTGTGTTGATTTAATCCAATCCTCATTGAGACGACCTCAGATGTATTTCGAATTTCTTGGAGAGTTTGAGATATTCCTGAGAGGATATGACGCTGCGTGTGAAGAGCTTCTCGCGATAGAACGAGAATGCTCGTTTACTACCGAGTTCTGTAAATGGCTACATGAGAGCGAAAGGCTCTCGTGTGCAAGCGGCTGGGCAGTGGCAATCGAAGAGCAATGCAGAAAAACTGGTGAAGATGCTGTTTCTGAGTTTGGTCGATATGTGAATACTTTTTTTGAAGTCTGGGCAGAAGACTGGTAGGGTCAGCAGGTTCGCCCTGGTTGATTACCTGTAATCTACCGGGGTTGCATAGCAACAAGAGGCTGCTGATTATCGACCAAAGGAAGAGAGTCCGTTGCAGAGCTCCACTGCAGATGAAATGCCTCTTGTGACTTCGTCACACCGGTAGGCTTCGCCAACCGGTGCTAACCTGCTTATTCCAAGAACGGGCGAACCAATCCAGTCATGGTGTTGTGAACTATGCATCCTAATTCACGCGATCAGATACTCCATGATATCGAGGAACTCATCAGGGTCAGTTTTCCTTCAATCGATCCGACTGCTATCTGTGAGTTAAAATCGAAGCGGGATATCTTTCTGGACCTGGAAAGTTTTTTACGCCAATGGTATCCACATGCTGTGGTTATCAGTAGGAATGCCAAGCTGATGTTCGAAGGAGTTGACAAGTTTAGGAGATTCAGCGTGACATATGATCTCAGTGAATCTCAATGCATTGAGGCATTGTCTGGCAAAGCAGCGATTGCGTCTTTGTCCTCAACAACCCAATCCATTTTCAGTAATTTATCGCGGTCGCATCTGCAGGAGATACGAGATTCGCTCGAGACGGAACTGAAATTTGCATTAGTCGAATTTGCAATCGACATTCTTGAGTCGGAACAAGATGACGTACTAAAGCAAATCAATATGTTCAGCCATCCAAGTCGTTTTCCTTATCCGATCAAAGTAAACATGACCCGAATGATCGTATCCAATTCGCCTCTAATCTGGTTCGCAAACAGCGGCGCGAATTGATAAGAGCTCCCACTAACCCGCCAGGAATGCGGCGATGCGGTCCAGGCCGGCTTCGAGGGTGGCCATGTCGGTTGCGAAGGAGAGTCGGACATAGCCAGGGGCACCGAAGGCATCTCCGGTGACCAGGGCAACCTGTCCCTGCTCGAGCAGAGCGGTGCAGAAGTCGCTGGAGTTGGAGACCTTTACGCCACCCTGCAACGGACGATCGAAATAGTCGCTGACTTTGAAGAACGCATAGAATGCACCGCCCGGTTCCACAAATGAGCAGCCGGGAATGGCTCGCAGCCGATCCAGTACAAATGCACGGCGAGCGGTGAAGGCCTTCAGCATTTCCGCAACGCAGTCCTGCGGTCCGGTCAGAGCGGCGACGGAAGCAGCCTGGCTGATACTGCAGGGGTTGGACGTCTGCTGACTCTGGAGCTTGTCGATCATCTTGATCATTTCAGGATTCCCGATTGTCCAGCCAATTCGCCAGCCAGTCATTGCATAAGCTTTGCTGACTCCGTTGACGAGGATGGTACGCTCGGCAATTTCCGAACCGAGGGTCATCATGCAGGCCGTTTCCGCTCCGGGATAAATCAGCTTGTCATAGATCTCATCGGACAGAATGTAGAAATCGTGCTCCACTGCCAGCTGGCCAATTGCCTTAAGCAGCGCGACCGGAAACACAACACCGGTGGGATTGCAGGGGCTGTTGAGCATGACCATGCGGGTGCGGCCGGTCACTTTTTCCGCAATCTGCTCCACACTCGGCAGAAAGCCCTGTTCTTCCGTGGTGAAGATTTCAATGGGAATGCCGCCAGCCAGTTCGACGAGCGCACTGTAGCTGACCCAGTAGGGAGTCGGGATGAGGACCTCATCTCCCGGACTGCACATGACGGACAGCACGTTGTGAATGGAATGCTTGGCCCCGTTGGAAATGATCACCTGAGAGGGATCAATCTGCAGCTGATAATCCCGCAGAGCAGCCGTACAGATGGCCTTTTTCAGTTCGGGAGTTCCCCCGGCGGGTGTGTAGTGCGTTTTTCCCGCACGCATGGCCTGAATGGCGGCTTCGCAGATGTGATCGGGCGTGTTGAAATCCGGTTCACCAAGCGTGAATTCGTAAACGGTTTTGCCGGCAGCTTTCAGTTCTTTGGCCTTCTTGGCCGCAGCAATGGTTTGTGATTCCTGAAGTTTCGACACCGAAGGGGAAAACTGCATCGGACTGTTCTGCTTTGGAAATAGTGAGATTGAGAGTCCGTTCATGGCTGAGCGGACCTGAAAAATGGACTCAACGCTGCGGATTGTCCTTGATACAGCCGTCAGGTCAAGCGTACGAATCGTTTTGAACCCGCTGGTGGCTTTAGACTATCTGAATATGATATGTTGGCGGCAAATAATTCAGAGTCTGAAACCAGACGCATCATCATTGATTGATTCGTGCATTCCTTTCTGAGGGAGGTTTCAGTCGGACTTTTCATTTTCTGAGAGAAGAATCCTGCGCTGCGGTAGTATGACTCCCTTTGCAGCGTGAGGTTCGCTGAGCGTGCTTTTATGGCTGGAAATACTTTTGGACAACTGTTTCGGATTACAACGGCCGGTGAGTCTCACGGACCCGGAAACGTAGTGATCATTGATGGAGTCCCTCCCGGAATCGAGCTGTCGGTAGAAGATCTGCAGGTGGATCTGGATCGGAGGCGTCCGGGGCAGAGCAAAATCACGACGCAGAGAAACGAAGCCGACCTCCCGGAAATCCTGTCTGGTGTGTTTGAAGGAAAAACGACCGGGACGGCCCTGGCGATTCTGATCCGGAATGAGGATCAGCGGAGTAAGGATTATGGAAACATCATGGAGGTTTATCGGCCGGGGCATGCCGATTACACCTTCGATGAAAAGTATGGCTTCCGGGATTATCGGGGCGGGGGACGCTCCAGTGCCCGGGAAACCAATGTGCGGGTGGCTGCGGGGGTGGTGGCCAAGAAAATCCTCACACAAACCTGCGGGGTGCAGATTGTCGGCTATGTGAAACAGGTCGGCGAAGTGATTGCCGAAATTCCGGAGCCGGAAAAGGTGACGCTGGAGTCCGTCGAGAAGTTGCCGGATGGTTCACCGAATGTGGTTCGCTGCCCGGATTACATCGCTGCGTCAAAAATGGTGGAGCTGATTGATGCCATCCGCATGGATCAGGATTCGATTGGCGGAGCGGCTGAGATTGTGGCAATCAATGTTCCGGCCGGTCTGGGTGAACCCGTTTTCGACAAACTGAAAGCCGATCTGGCGAAAGCTCTCTTCAGTCTGCCCGCCGTGCTGGGGGTGGAATACGGAATTGGCTTTGGTTGTGCCACGTTACGCGGGACCGAAAACAACGATATCTTTGTTCCCGGAGAAAACCCGCCAGAAATTACGACACAGTCCAATCGTCATGGCGGAATGCTGGGTGGGATTTCCAGTGGTTTGCCGATCATTCTGCGGGCGGCGGTCAAACCAACCAGCTCACTTTCACGGGAACAGCCAACCGTGAATCGGGCTGGAGAACCGACCACAATTTCCACCCGGGGAAGACATGATCCCTGTCTGCTGCCCCGATTTATTCCGATGGCAGAGGCCATGGTTGCAATCACACTGGTGGATCATCTGCTCCGATGGCAGGCTCAATGTGGTGACTGGTTGCCTAAAGCTTGATGAGCGTATTTGTATTCTGAAGCTTTAACATTCAATTCCAGAAATACATCGTTGAAAGAGTAAGAGATTGTGAGTCACTGGATTCAGCGGGAAATTGTTCTTCCGGCCTGTTCACGCGGGTTTCATCTGATCACGCGGCACGTTCTGGATGCGGTTCCGGAACTGGCCAGTGTCGATGTAGGGCTCATGCATGTGTTCATTCTGCACACATCGGCCTCGCTAACAATCAATGAAAATGCCGACCCTGATGTGCTGGTCGATATGGAGTCCTCACTCAATGCGATCGTTCCGGAAAATTTCCCTTATGTGCATACCTGTGAAGGCCCCGATGACATGCCCGCTCATGTCAAATCTTCACTGATGGGAGCCTCGGTGATTGTTCCTGTGCGACAGGGAAAACCCGTCCTGGGAATCTGGCAGGGGATTTACCTGTGCGAACATCGGGATCACGGTGGCAGGCGGCGGATCGTGATCACGATTCAGGGCGAGGGCAGGTCGCAGGGGTAGACTGCACTGCAGTGACCCTGACATTAAAACTTCATTGCTGGCGAGAATGAAACGTGAATGAAACCCCACAAGCTCCACCCTCTCCCTATTTTCTGGATTGGGCCTGGGAGCATAAACTGCTGATGCTCCCGATTGTGCTGGCTCTGGCCTTTTCCCTTTGCGGTGGGTGTTTCGGACTGGCGTATGTGAATTCACTGCAGGCGATGCGTCAGAATCCGTTGCATCATCAGGCTGTTCAGGCTGCCCGAGACAATGAAATTGCAGCGGCAGAACTGGGGTTGCCTATCGATGGGGGCTTCATTCTGGAGGGAACCATTGAAGTGGATGATCTCAACCAGGAAGGATATGCCGACTGCATGATTCCCGTGAAAGGGAGCCAGGGAACCGGCAAGCTGTTTGTGAAGGGCAAACTGCATGAAGGGAACTGGACAGTCAACTCGCTGAAAATCAGCCTGGAACAATCCGGCCAGATTCTCACGCTGGTTGATGAGGAAGCGGCACAGAAAGATGCCCCGAACAAGTAACAGTCTGACTCCACTCTGAGTGTTCACTGAAAAGATGGTTTATGGACGACGCTTCAAGATTTGCTGACCTGACAGGCAAAGCAGCTATGGTCACCGGCTCTTCCTCCGGGATCGGCCGGGCGATTGCCCTGGAACTGGCCAGAGCGGGAGCAGCTGTCGGCATTCATTATGCGAACAATCGAGCCGGGGCAGAACAGACGGCTGAGCTGATTCAGCAGGCAGGGGGAACGGTTCAGATTTTTTCCGGCGACCTTGCCGAATCGAGCCGGCACGAAAGTCTGGTGGACGCCGTGTTCAACTGGCGATCCGATGTGAGTATCTGGGTCAACAATGCCGGAGTAGATCTGCTCACTGGCGGAGCACGCTCGCTGCCCTATCTGGAAAAGTTGAATCGTCTGTTTGCGGTGGATGTGCGAGCCACGGTTTCGTTATCTCGTCTGGCGGGAGCCCGCTTTCGGGAACGAGGCACTGGCAGCATCATCAACATCGGCTGGGACCAGGCGGAGCGCGGGATGGAAGGGGAGAGCGGCGAGCTGTTTGCAACCGCCAAAAATGCCGTGATGGGATTTTCCCGCTCGCTGGCCATGTCCCTCGCTCCCGAGGTGCGGGTCAACTGCATTGCCCCCGGCTGGATTCGAACGGCGTGGGGAGAACAGGCGGGAGAAATCTGGCAGCAACGCGTGCTGGCTGAAACGCCGCTGAAGCGCTGGGGCACACCGGAAGATATTGCGCGTTTTGTCCGGTACCTGGTTTCCGAAGATGCGGCTTACCTGACAGGGCAGGTTTATTATGTGAACGGAGGCGCGGAGCGTTAGATTCGCTCAGCGCCTCGGAGTTGTTCAACTGGCCAGCTGCAGATTAGGGGAGCACTCGTTTCTTGAGAATGCTTTGAGCCATTTCTGCCCGGGACTGCATCCGCTCCACCGAATACATGCGGATCAGTTTGTTTTTGTAAAGCAGGCGGTTTTGCTCATCGCGGGTGATTTCATCTCCCACTTCCCGCAGGGCCATGCCGGCGTACAGTTCGGCGAAGGTAATCGGGTCCACACCGATGCCCCGTTCGAGATCCTCAATCGCATCGCCACCGCCCGAAAGAATCAGGTAAGGATTCATGCCTGAGGTTGCGGGATTGTATTTCCCTTCGAGCCGGAGAGCTTCCATTGCCAGAGCGAGGGAATCGTTGGCGATCTGGATTTGCTGAACCGTTTCCTTGGCCAGGTCAACGGTCTGGCTGCCATCGTTCCGATCTGGATCGGCGGGTGGTTGTGCGTGGGAGGATGAGGTCCAGGTCGGATCCCATTTCCCCAGACCATAACCACAACCGATCAGGAGAAGTGCAAGTCCGATGCGGGTTATCCGACTGGCGAAGGAATTTTGCATGTTGGCAAACCTTTTGGAGCACTGGATTCAGGGTCAAAGCAGCACCGCTCAAATGAGCGGGCGTGCAGACTCTATCCTGACATCCGTTCTCAGGGCTTGCAAGTCGCTGTTTGGAGGACTGCTGAAATGTTGCCAAATTCGGCCGATCAGTGCAGTCCGGAAAACTTTTCAGTCTGCAATCTGGCGGAGCAGTTGCACCAGTTCTTCCGCAGCGGCTGGAATGGCGGTCAACTGATTCTGCTTGCAGAGCGACTCCAGAGCGGCAGCCACTTCTGTCAGTTGAGGAAAGCCGTAACCCCCGCCCGCTCCTTTCAGCTGGTGGGCGATCACTTTGAGCTGGTCAACGTCTCCATTTTCCAGATGAGCCTCAATCTGCTTGCGACGATCCGGGATTATTACCAGGAACTGGTTCAGGATCGGCTCGAAGTCTGCGTCATCGGCATAGACGGAATAGAGACGGGTTGAGACAGTTTCACTCTGAAGCTGCTCTGCTGTGGTGACGGAGGAGGTCATGTGCATCATTCCCACGGAAATCGGGCTGGTTGACGGGATTGCCCTGTACTGTTGTTAATCAGTTTATTCTGTTGGACTTTTTGATGACGGTTTGCTGATCCTCGCACACCGTACATATCTGGAGGGAGCGAACCGGGGCTGGTTGTCTCACTCCACTCTCACAACAAATCTAGTTCAAGCCGACAGATCGGGCAGTTTGCTGCAGAAAAATGCAGTTTGTGGTCATCCTTCTCCACATGGATTGAGGGAAATCCCTTAGCCCGACAGGCCGGATTCCTCTTGACCTGAACAGCCCCATTCCCGTAAGACTCCCACGCATAAATCTCGTAACTCTTTGAATCATATAATGATATGCGTCTGCTACAGCGATATGTCGCGCTAGAACTGTTTCGCGTATTCGTGATGGTTCTGATGGCGATATCGATTTTGCTGGTGTTTGTGGGTGTCTTTCAGCAGGCAGCCGAAAACGGGCTGGGACCGGCTGAAGTCCTGCAGATCCTCCCCTATGTGATTTACAGCCTGCTGCCGATAACCATTCCCGCTGCCATGCTGCTCACAGTGACCGTGGTTTACGGACGGATGTCGGGAGATCAGGAACTGATCGTTGCCCGGGCAGCCGGAATCAACATTCTTTCGCTGCTCATGCCAGCTCTGCTGATGGGGGCCGTCCTCAGTTGCAGTGCGCTGCTGTTGACCGATCAGATCATTCCCTGGTCGATCGACAAGATTCAGGAGACGGTCCTGGTCAAAATGGAGAAGATCTTCCTCGACCAGTTGCGGAGCGATCATCAGTTTATCGATCCCAACGGCGGAGTGGCGATCACCGTGATTGACGTGGAAGGTAAGACGCTCATCAAACCGACCATCCGTTATTCCCCGAAAGATGGTCAGACTTTTACGATCCAGGCCGAGTCCGCCAACATCCGGTTTGATATCGCGGAGCGAACCGCCACCATCAAAGTGGTTGGGGGCTATATCGACATGAACGACGGACGGGGCGCCTGGATTCGGGAAGAGGAATATCCATTCCCGCTCCCGTTGATGGACAAACAGCGTAAAGCCCGTCACATGGCTGTCGACATGATTTCCAGTGAGCTGGTCAACCTGCAGGCAGCTGGAACTGAGCGTGAATCCCGGCAGACGATTCTCTCTGCCATGAATCTGATGACGGGAGGATTCGAAGAATTCTCGCGCCAGGACTTCGTAGACCTGATGCAGGGAGATCTGGTCGATGAACAACGGACCAACAAACTCAAAGCTGAATACCACGGCCGGTTTGCCATGGCCAGCAGCTGTTTCTTTTTCGTGCTTGTGGGAAGTCCCATTTCCATCATGCAGGCCAAACGTCAATTCCTTACGACGTTTTTTATCGTCTTCATGCCGATTGTCTTTGCCTACTACCCGATCATCATGCTGTCGATGAATCAGGCCAAAAACGGCACACTCGAAGCCTGGTGGGTGATGTGGATCGCCAACCTGATCACCGGCATCATCGGCTTCCTGCTCCTCAGAAAACTCCTGCAGAACTGAAGCAGCATTTGCACATTGTCTCAAACAATGGGTGGCGGGAGCGCTCCGTCTGTGGAAGCCCCGGTTCTATGCCACAGTCCTTATTCCGCTTCCATCGGCTCGATCAGGGGTGAGTACAGGTCGGGGCGTCTTTGCTGGAAGTTGCGGCTGTTGGCTCGCATGGCGCGGATGCGTTTGAGGTTGATTGTGGCAGTGATATAGGCCTCGGTTTTATCGGGAGTGCGCTGCAGGATGTGAGTTGGCTCGGCAATCATCGTTCCGGAGCCATAGGCCTGGTTGGTGGTGATCATGCCGACATGGCTTTGGAACATGATCGATTTCACAATGAAATCTTCGACCGCTCCCCCACGTCCATTAACCCACACAATCAACTCCGCTCCTTTGAGCGAGAGAACACGGGCCGGCTCAGGGAACCAGCCATCGTAGCAGGTCATGATGCCGATTTTTGCAAAATCGAACTCGAACACCGGAAGGCTGGTCCCTTTCTGCATGGTCCACTCGGGATCATTCGCAATAAACCACTCACGCTCCTTTCCTGCGGGTGGTTTGGACCAGGGAGGATTCCCTTCAAAGTGATCGACGGCTGCATGCGTTTTGCGATACTTTCCCGCAATCTTTCCAGAGCGATCAAAGAGCAGAATCGTATTGGCATATTCGCCATCCGAGAAATCCTCCCAGCAACCAACGATCACATAAATTTGCTGCTCCGCCGCTGCCGCACTGATTCTCTTTGTCTCATCACCGGGGACCGCAATGTGCCCCAGGACGTATTCCGGGAAAACAACCAGTTGAGCACCCTCAGTCCCCGCTCGATGAATGTAGGGGACTATCGCCGAAGTCGGATCGTATCCGGGCCGGGG
>JAGQQT010000127.1:0-4281 GCA_020426065.1 Planctomycetaceae bacterium
GGCCTTCGGAAAGAAACAGGTAAGGATGAGCCCGATGGCAGAAAATGTGAACGTATAACTTCCCTCCCGGATTCAGCCAACTGGCAATGCGCTGAAAGAGCAGTTCATGATTTCGCATATGTTCGAACATCTCTACGGAAACCACTCGGTCAAATTGACCTGGAGGATCAAACTCGTTCATGTCTGCCGTGATGACTTCCAGATTCTTGAGCTGCTCCTGATCGGCAATTTGAGTAATGGCGGCCCGCTGGGAATGTGAATTGGAAACGGCCACGATCCGGCTGTGAGGATAACGACGGGCCATGAACAGCGAGAGCGATCCCCAGCCACAACCCAGTTCCAGAATCTGCTGACCATCTTTCAGCTCAGCCTGATCACAGGTCAGTTCCAGTGCTTTCTGCTCCGCCTGGGCGAGTGTTGAGTGCGGAGTCTCATAATAACAGCAACTGTATTTTCTCTGAGGACCCAGACATTGTCTGAAGAACTCGGCGGGGACTTCATAATGCTGTTCATTTGCTTTCTCAGGGACAACGGCGATGGGAGCCTTCCGGGCCGCATCAAGAAACTGCTGCAGTCGTTCCTGATGATCCTCACAGGAGCCCGATTCCCGTTCAAACCGTCGTTGAGTGAGGAGTCTGCGTATCCCCCAGCGCACAATGCTGTCGGGAAGCATTCGCTTCTCTGCCAGACCTAATCCCAGATTGATCAGCACACTCATTCCCTGCACCAGTTTGAATTCCCAGTTAAAACAGACGATTCTAGACACAACTCGCAGCATCCCGACTGTGGAATTTCCAAATCCTGAGTGATCCAAATTTGCCCGGGGAGTAGATGGAGGAGCGGTTCGCGGGACGATATGCTGCCCGCATGGAAACGCCGGAATACATTCTGCTCTACCTGCTGTTTTTTACAGGATCAATCCTGTATGCCTCGGTCGGACACGGAGGAGCATCGGGATACCTGGCCGCCATGGCATTGCTGGGTGTCAGCCCGGAATTGATGAAGCCGACCGCTCTGTGCCTGAATATCATTGTGTCGGGAATAGCCAGCTGGAAATATGTTCGAGCGGGGCGGTTTCGCTGGTCGATTCTCTGGCCATTCACACTTGCTTCCTTGCCACTGGCATTTCTGGGAGGTGGACTCACCATCCCCACTCTTTATTACCGACCCGTTGTCGGCCTGGTCCTGCTGTATGCGGCCTGGCGGATGTCATTTTTTGAAGCGGGTGAGGAACAACCACTGCGGCCTGTGAAAATGAGTGTGGTGCTGATCACCGGAGCGGCGATTGGTTTTCTCTCCGGACTGGTTGGTGTGGGGGGAGGAATCTTTCTGAGTCCACTGCTGGTGATGCTGCGCTGGGAGCAGCCATCCCGAGTGGCCGGCATTTCCGCCCTGTTTATTCTGGTAAACTCCATCGCCGGACTGTTCGGATACATGATGACTCAATCACTCGCCGCTCATTCCAGCCTGCTCACTGCCGGAATTGTTGTGGCAGTGGGAGGCTATCTGGGTGCGGACCTGGGGAGTCGGAAACTCAGCAATCTGGCTATCCGACGCCTGCTGGCCGTTGTACTGGTGGTTGCCGCTCTCAAGATGTTTCTCACTGCGGGTGGTTAGAACTGGTGTTGAGCGAGCCACGTTCACTCAAGACACGAGAAACTATTTTGGAAGGAAAAAACTGCTTCTGCCTGAGCTCACTTCGTAATAGAATGTCATCACGCAGATCTGATCTCACAAACAAGGCTTCCACTATGGCTGGCATGCTTGATCGCAGAGAATTCACACTGGGAACGGCGGCCCTGCTCACGAACCTGGCATGTGGTTCGGGCAGAGTCCTGCAGGCGGAAGATGTCTCTGCAGTGGAGACAAAGCAGCTGATTCTGCTGGGAATCAATGCCCTGGCCCGATCTCCGGAGATGAATTACTTCTCAGATGGGCATCGTGGGGCAGCCATGATTTCTGCTCATCTAATGTGTGAAAACAATCACTTCGAACCAGCTGCCCGTCAGCGGATTCTTGATCTGTTTCAACTCAACTGGGGTTCTTCCAAACTGTGCCAGGGTTATCCGGAAGGGGATCCCGTGCCAGATGCCAGCGATCAGGTGGGAACGGCACTGGCAGAAGGGAGCGGAGTGCTGAGGCAGGTGGGACATGATGCGATCTTCGCCATGCATGCCATCAAAGCCTTCCGCCTGATGCCGGAAACTGCAACTGCGGAACGGGTGGCGGGCGTCTGTCAGCTGATTAAATCGTTTACTCCCTGGAGGGATGTGCCTCCCGAGGAAAGCATCTCGCCACCACCCTTTACCGACCAGGTGGCAGCTTCCCGATTCATCCTCAAAGAAGCCAGCGAGGCCATCGATCGCTTTATTGGTTTTGGCCAGGGATTTTCCGGCCATATGCTGACTTTCGGGCAGTCACTGGTTGAGCTGGCAGCGATGGGGGATGAAGAATGGGCAGAGAGTTGTCGGGTCGCCTTTTGCAAATATGTGACCGTCACCCGGATGGGACCGCAGCCCGATGACCGCAAAATCAGCGAACACGGGTTTTCCAAACTCCGACCGGATGAAGTGGAGTACTGGCAGAAGCGGGGTGAAAAAACACTCGGCATCGGCCACGTCTTTAAGTATCCGTACGCCTATTACGACCTGCTCTCCCGAGCGAATTCGCCAGAGATTCAAGCGGAGTTCGAATCCAAAGCCTGGCGTTTGTTCTAGGGCAGACAGGATGTTGGCGGGGGCGCTCCGCTGGCGGAAGACCCGGCATGGATGCGCTGTCGCATTCTGAGGAGTTCGCTACATTTTGCCCCCTCACCCTGACCCTCTCCCTCAATGAAAGTCGTGGGAGAAGTGAGATCGAATATGGGGAAGAAGGGACTTGCAGCACTGCTCAATCATCAAGTTCAAGTGAAAGTGGATTATCTGGTGGCACGCTCAGAAGCGCAACGGATGGGCGTGGTCAATAAACTGGTGGCGGGGGCGTTCCGCCTGGGGATGCCCCCGTAGGTAATGTTGACAGCAGGCTAATCATCTTCCTGGCTGTTTGAACCAATTCGATAGGCGGTGATACCTGCCAGGATAAACCAGACAGCAGACATCGGCGTCATTGTGCTGAAGATCATGGTGGGAGAGAACATGATGCTGTTGAGCTCACTTCGGGCGTCCGCTGTTTCCCGTTCTGTCTCCTCTTTCGCTGCCTTCTGCTGTTCTGGAGTCAAACTGTTCCAACGAATTCTGGCTTCCTGCCAGATACCGGGTGGGTAATGAATGGACCAGTCACTGAAGTTTAGTTCCTGATCCTCATCCAGTTCCGGCATTGTGACCTCAACTCCCGCTGCTTCTTTTTTTTCTATGATCTCGTCTGCAATATTCATGATCATATAGGATTCATTAATCTCCGGTTGAAACGGAGTCATCCCGCCAATCAGCGTACTGATAAGAAAGTAGAGCGTGAGAACTTTGCCGAGCATGATGGAACCAATGGAAGCCAGAACCGCATAGATCCCGGTGATTTCATTGGCCTCATCCTGTGCGGCCAGCAGGACAGAGAAACCGACCAGTCCACCAATTCCCCAGGCAATGATTCCCACTTCATAACCGGAAGCAACAGAAATCCCGGTCCAGATGCCTGCTCCAATCAGTGCTCCAATCGCTCCACTCAAGATCCAGCCAATCGGACCAAGAGAAAGACCGAGACCACCGCCCTGGTAAGCACTCGATTCTTTTGTCTTATTTGCCTTCTTCTTTTCCGATTTGGACGAAGACTGGCGACGAACCGGCATTGGAGCGGGAGGAAGATCATCCATTTCCGCACGACGGGAATCACTCATTTCGAGATCATTCAGCCACTCGTCGTCATCATCTGCCTCACTGGATGGGGACTGCTTTTCCAGCTTGATCGTAAATGGCTGTTTGCACTGCGGACACCGGACCTTCTTGCCGACCGCGCTTTCCGATTTCAGCTGTAATTGCTTGTGACACTCCGGGCAGACCGTACTCAGTGGCTTCGTCATGGCAGTCTTTCGTATTCCGCGTGCGTGCCTGAATAACCAGCATTAACTCTTCTGTACAGCGCAAAACTGGTCTATCATGCACTACATTTAGAGATCGATTGTTCAGATAGACATTTGAATCAGGATGACTGCGGGTGTCCAGTTAGAAAATGACACCAAGCGGGGTTTTGAGGTAAATCACTGTCTACCTGAGAGCGTAGCATTACCGGCGGGTGTCGGAGGCGTGTGCCTGCGGAAGCTCGCGAAGGTATGAGCAGTATGCAGTTGCA
>JAGQQT010000127.1:4291-9418 GCA_020426065.1 Planctomycetaceae bacterium
GAGACCGCTTTCCATTTCTCCCTCACCCTGACCCTCTCCCTCAATGAAAGTCTTGGGAGTAGTGGAATCGAATTTGGGGGAGAGGGGACTTGAGGCACAGTTCATTCATTAAGCTCAAGCGAAAGTTCTAAAACTCGCGGAGCAGGTCGTCTTTGTCGAATGCAGAATCAGGGAAGCAGGAGAGCATGACCTGGGCCAGGCGGTGCAGTGGATTCAGGGAAGCGGTTTTCCGCAGGCGGGGGATGAGCTGGGGATCCCATTCATTGGCTTCGCCCACCATACTCAGAGAATGGCGTTCTACTTTCAGAGCGGTTTCCGATGTCCCGTCCCACTGGCGAACGCGGTCCACATCAAACAGGACGGAGTCAATCCGGTATTTCCGAACCAGGTGCGAGCAGAGGAAGTCGGACCAGAGTTCTGAGCTTTTACGGAGATCGTTGAGATGCTTCATCCGGGCGGCATCGATGCGATGACCTGCCAGCACGATTTTGAGGCAACGAAGTCGTGTCTGGAGATGAGCGGTGAGAATACTGCGGGCTATTGGTCCGGAGCGGCGGGTTTGATGAACTTCATCACTGGCCATCAGGATGCTGTACCAGACCCGGTGCAGGACATCTGCCCGCAGAATGTCACGCAGATCTGGTTCATATTCCAGCCAGCAATGACGATGTCGGGCTGGATCTCCAATATCAAGGATCTTCTGGCAGACCGAGAGGCTGTGCATCCACTCGTGAGACAAATCACGACTGAAAGCCCAGTATTGGTGCAGGTTCTGGTCATCAATCTGATAACCATCATCCAGAATATGTTGTGCGTGAGTGACCATCTGAGTGGCCACGTCAACGATTTGTGCAAGCTTCAATGGACAATTCCCGGCAGAGAGCGTTAAGCCGACTCTTCAAAAAGAGACCATCTGATCCTAGGAGAGGGGCAAACCCTGGGGGAATTCTGAATTCCTTTGGTCGGAGGAAATCGTGGTCAATCCAGCCAGAAACACGCACAAACGGAATTGCCGGACTATCTTGAACGATCCATGTTGCTTCCTCGCAACCTGAGACCAAAAGGGACTTTGCGCGCTGTCAATGTCCCTGCACACCTCATGAATGGGAATGTGAACATGACGGAGGGAGCCAGCTTCAATCTGCCTAATTGCCCCCATGCTATTCAATCTTTCCAAACATCCCATGCACAGAAATCTGCCCGAATTATTCAGGAAACGGCGAGCCGTTTTGCCGACCGCTCAGCTTGCGAGTCGCTACAAAATCAAAAAACTGTAAACTCTCTCTCAAGTTTCCTGGAACAACCTCCCTTTCCAGCTGGAGAAACTGTCGGGACCAGTCTTTCAAAACGTCAGCAAAACGGCTCTGGCCGGCGTACGCAATTTCGCCATAAGTCTTTCCATGCCAGCAGATAGCAGAAAATCTGAAGCCATCGTAATTCGCCAGACTGACTTCAGTGAAAGCAGTCGGGTGGTGACTTTTTATACACGTGACTTCGGGAAGGTCTCCGCACTGGCAAAGGGAGCCAAGCGGCTCAAGGGGGCATTTGAGGCTGCTATTGACCTGTTGAATCAGTGTCAGATAGTTTTCCTGCATAAATCCTCGACAAATCTCGACATTCTCACGGAAGCAAAACTGCTGAGTCGCTTTCGAGCCACCGCTCGAGACGTTCATCATTACTACGCGGCCCTGTACGTCGCGGAACTTCTGGAGAGTCTGTCGGAACCGATGGATCCTCATCCGCACTGGTATGATGCGGCTGCCGAAACACTGCGGTTACTGGAAACGACTGCGGATTTTCGGATCACGATCCTGAGGTTTCAGATGCGGACGCTGGATGAACTCGGACTTCTGCCCGACTTCACTCAGTGTCAGTGCGGCAGACTTGTCGAGGATAACGACCAGGGATGGTCGATGTGGATTCAGCAAGGAGTGCTGTTGTGTTCGGAATGTCGACAGATCGAAGCTTCAACACGACCGTTAACCGGACGTGTGCTGATGGCGCTTCGCCTGCTGCAAACCTCCACAGTGTCCCTGGCAGAAGACCAGACACCATCCAGCGAAACACTTCGCATCATCCAGCATCTGCTGACCGCATTGATCTCCCAGATTCTCGATCGGCGTCCCCGGATGCTTGCCTATCTCAAATTCTGACGCGTCCCCCATTCTCTCCGCGACACGTCACCCCTCTCATCCCTTCCTCCTCACAGCGTCCTGCTGGCAGTTTCCCTCCTCATTTCGCATTCGCGAGGGAAAGGAATACCTGATGATCATCAAATCACTCAAACAGCATCGCAAGCTGACTCAGCCTGCCCTTTGTGGCCTGTTAATTGGCCTGGCCGGATGCCAGACCTTTTCCACGCCCTGGCGAAAGGCTGATCTGGCTGCGAATGATCCGACGGTGAGTACGATCTCCAATCCGGCCAGCATCGATAATGTGAAAGGTCCACTGGAGCGATCCCTGATGGGATCCGAGAGCCTGTCGATTGTCAACAGTGCAGCGCTCACCAACTCTCCGGACTTTGCAGAATACCAGGATGCCAAAAAGCTGTATGATGCCGGAGACTATTCGGCAGCAGAAGCCCGCTTCAAACATCTGGCTGAACGACTCGCGACAGATGATACGGGGAACTATCGGAAGCGGAGTTTCAAGAATTTCTACAAGCCGCTCTCTGAACGGAAATCGAATTACACAGACAGACCAATCCGGGAAGATTCCCTGTTCATGCTGGCCGAATCCCGCTATGCCCAGGAAGAGTTTCCAGGTGCAGAGGATGTCTACCTTGGTCTGCTGAAAGAATATCCCAATACCCGTCACCTCGATGTGGCCACGCAACGCTTGTACGATATCGCGCTGACCTGGATGAAGTTCAAGCAGACCAAGAGTAGCGAAGTCTCGCTGGCCGCTTACAGCGATCGAGATGGATACGGTCATCCCAGGGTGGTTGACAACACGGATTATGACCGTCCCAGCTTCTTTAACTTTACAGATGGATCCCGCCCCAAAACCGATACGGAAGGTCGGGCACTGGAAGCGTTGAAGGCTATCTGGCTGAATGATCCAACCGGACCACTGGCCGATGATGCCCTGATGCTGACCGCCAGCCACTACCTGCGGATCGGTCGCAATGCGGAAGCCGCCGAAACCTATCGCCTGCTGAGACAGGAGTTCCCGGACAGTCCGCACCTGAAGGATGCGTATCTGCTGGGAGCTTATGTGACCCAGGCTTCTTACCAGGGTGCAGCCTACGACAGCCAGAACCTTGATGAGGCTCGTCAACTCAAGCTGATGGCCATGAACATGTTCCCGGAGCTGAACGAATCCGAAAAGGAACGGCTCGAATCGGAACTGAACCAGGTGGACGATGCCCATGTCTCGCGTTATTTCGAGCGGGCCATCTTCTATCTCCGCAAGGGGAACTTTGAAGCGGTCGAGATGATGTGCCATTACATCATCAACAACTACCCCAGCTCCAAGTACTCCGGCAAGGCGCGTGGACTGCTGGCAAGACTTCCCGAATTCCGCAATCAGAACACCCTCGTTCTGGCCCTGCAGGGAATTACCTCGGACCAGATTGAGCCGATTGATTCACTTCCCGCAACGACGGCTCCAGTCATGCCTTCACCGGCTTCACCACCGTCGACACCAGAACCAGCTCCTGAGGCAGAACCGGAACCTGCCAAACCAAAACTGCTCCCCAGCTGGAGTATTCCCCGGCTGAAGCCAATTCCGATTCCCGGGTTCTCTGCACCCAAAGAAGAGCCCGCTCCCGAAGCACCTCCTTATGAATCCAGCCCCGGTGAGCAACCCGCTCCTGGACGGGTCCAGATGACGCTTGGCCAGCAACCTTCACCCTCACAATAAAGACAGGTCCGTCTGATGTTTCTGCAGCTGCCAGTATCCGGGTCGCAAGTCGAAGGGAACCTCGTGCGTTCCCGGAGCAGGCGAAACTTGACCCGACGCGGGCTGCTGAAACAGTTCTCGGCAGCCTGTCTGCTGGTCTGGACGAGTGGTTGTGGTTACCACATCGGGAATGGCTTTGATCAGGAGATCCGCTCAGTCCACGTGCCAATCTTCACATCCGATCTGTTCCGGCGGGATGTCAATCTCGAACTGACCGAGGCGGTCCAGCGGGAGATCATGAGCCGGACCCCGTTCAAGCTTTCGACCGCTGATCGAGCGGATACCCGGCTGATCGGCCATGTCGTCGAAATCCGCAAGGACGTGCTGGGGGAAACCCAGTTTGATGATCCCCGCCAGCTGCAGCTCGGGATCGCCCTGGAGATTCTCTGGGAAGAAAACGGAACCGGGAACCTGCTGGTTCGGCAGCAACTGGGAATCGATGCCTCAACCCGGCAACTGCTCACCCAGGCTAACTTTGCTCCGGAACTCGGGCAGTCTTACGCAACCGCCAAGCATGAGGCGATCACGCGTCTGGCCCGTCGGGTTGTCGATCTGATGGAAGCTCCCTGGTAAAATCGACGCCGGGAAGAAGTGTTCCGTTCTCCTGACCGACCACTCCTGTTATCTTCCGCACTCTCCGGATCTGACGTGGTCCGGAATTTCTATTTCATCTGGGCCGGATTTCTGCGGGAAAACCAGCCTTTTTGCGGAATGAACCGATGCAGAAAATTCAGCTGACAGCGACCTGCGGTTTTGGCCTGGAGGCCGTTGTCGGTCGGGAATTAATGCAGCTCGGATATACCGAACAGACCAAAACCGACGGCCGGGTCACGTTCCAGGCAGACATGGATGCGATTGCCCGCTGCAATATCCAGCTGCGGACCGCCAATCGACTCCTGTGGAATGTGGCGGAGTTTTCCGCCGAAGATTTCGATACGTTTTTTGACCAGATCCAGGCGATTGCCTGGGAAGAGATCATCGAGCCGGGAGCGACCATTCCGGTGACCGGTTCCTCCCAGAAGTCGACTCTGCATGGTGTGCCGACTTTGCAGGGAATGGCCAAGAAGGCGATCGTCACCCGCCTCACCGGCAAGAAGGGGGGCACGCTCGAAGAATCCGGACCAGAAGTGCCGGTTCATTTTGATTTTCGCAATAACGAGTGCGTTGTCTCCGTCAACACGAGTGGAGCGGGTTTGCATCGACGCGGATATAGATCGGAAGAGC
>JAGQQT010000128.1 GCA_020426065.1 Planctomycetaceae bacterium
GCACTGCTGGCATTCAAACCTGAGTCCACCACTGTACCAGGGGCCAGCCATTGATTTCTCACAAAGAAAACATATGAACAGTCAGAAAAAGCACATTTACATGTTTTTATCCACTTTACCCGTCACTGGAGAAGGTTTCCACAAAGAAATCGGGGTTTCCGGGGTTTCCAGCAAACGAGCCAGCTGGAACAGGACATCCGAAAGGCGATTCAGGTAGATCGCCTGCGATGAATTCTCGGCACCGGAGCCGATTAAGGTCCAGAGTCTCCGCTCCGCTCGACGACAAACCGTTCTGGCCAGATGAATCGCGGCGGTGAGCGGGCTGCCGCCGGGAAGGATGAAACTGGAAAGTGATGGCAGATCCTGATGCATCTGCTCCAGCCAGGCATCGAGTCGTTCAACCTGAGTGGAGCTTATCCGCACAGGAGCCCCAGCGCAGTCCTCTGGAAAACAGAGATCTGCTCCCAGGTCAAACAGGTCGTGCTGCATCTGGCGAAACCATGCTGCATAGGGCTCTGCCGGGTTCCAGGTCAGCACCACTCCCAGGTGAGCATTGAGTTCATCGAGAGTTCCCAGCACTTCAATCCGGGAATCATCTTTGGGGACCGCCTGCCCGTTTCCCAGATATGTCTGTCCTGCATCGCCAGTTTTCGTTGTGATTCGATCGAGGTGCACCATGGATTAGTGATCTTTCTCTGGCGGACCTGCTTCCTCGACAACTTCCGGCACAAATACGTATTCGGGATGCTCAGCCTGCCACTGCTTCCAGTAGGGAGCGGGAAAGGTTTTTCGCCACATGGACAAGGCGTTTCCGACATGACTCAAAAACGTGTATCGCTGCAGAATCAACTCAGGTGACTGCTGTTTTGTTGTCTGGATGATCCAGCGGGCAGCGTTTTCAATCAGCTCCTGCGGAGGGTGTAACTCGGGTGGAGCAATCGCCAGCCACTCCAGGTGATGTCCCGTCGCAATGATTTTCCCCCGCATGGCATCTTCAATCGGATTGCTGACTGCTTCCGCTCCCTGATCCCAGTTGGAAGGCCAGTGCCCGTCTGGAAACTGAGATTCCGAAATCAGATCCCGAATCAACTCCAGATGGGCATAGACTTCGGCCTCCATTTCATCGGAGAGAATGTCGTAATCCTGATCAAGCCGCCACAAGACCATCAGTGAGTAAAACCGATGGGTCCCGCTGCAGACCCCTTTTTCCAGGTAACCCCGCATCATGCGTTTGGCCAGCAGATCGAACGAGATTTCCCTCCCGTCAATTGCCCGCCAGCTCTTTTCTGGTGGCAGCCATAACCCAAATGCCAGGGCGGACCACTCTGTTTCTCGCTCATCGAACCGGAAGTCCCGCATCGATTCCCGCAGAATCTGTTCCAGAGTCACCTGCCGGGTTGAGGGAAGTATGACAGGAGTATCGAGTCGGGCACCTGCTTCGGTGACGCAGGCCAGCATGTGATCGTGATGGTAGGAATGATTGCGGATTTCTCCCCAGTTGACCCCGACACCTGTCGGGCGATCATCCAGCAGCGGAATGGAGTCTTCTCCCCAGGAGAGCAGAAATGTGCCGTGATCCAGCAGAAAATCCTGTAACTGCTTTCCGGAAAGCACATCCGGATCACGAAACTCCGCGTGAACCGACCAGGTTCGAATGGCGTGCTCAGCCAGGTTGGGCCGCAGATTCTTGCGGTCGAATTTGGGCCGCACCTGCCACAGCACTGCAGCCAGATCTTCATCCGAAACCATCTCGGGACGGTCATACAGCGGCATAATTTGCAGCGGGACCTGTCGGGTCACATCCACTTCCGGAGCCTGACGAATCCCCGAGACCTGCTCGATTACCTGCTGCCGCGCCTGCGGCCTGGCTAAACCCCAGGCTACAGCCACAGAAAGCAGCACGAGCAGCTGCACGCTCCAGAAAATCTTGTTACGCATGAGTACGGGTCCGATAAGTCTTAGCTGTCGCTGAACCTGATCCCGGAACGAAACGCAGGTTCTCTCTTCACTATAGCATCTCTGACTCAGGGAGGGATGCCTGGCTTCGAATCGGATCGGCGAGAATCAGGATCTCCTATCGCAGAAAGCGGTCGGATTGTTCCGTTGGCACTGATTCTACCGGTACATCATCCAGTCGCTGAATCGTGATTTCAAATTCCCGACTGAGCCGTTCGAGCACCCCTTCCGGCAGATGACAACGATAGATGGCGGTGGTATCGGTGTAGTTGGTCTGTTCGATTTCTGCGATCCGGGCGAGTGTGGCGGGAAGTTTGCCATCGCTCACGGCGGCTGTAATTTCCACATGACGGAACTTCTGGCTCAGCTGGTCAATGACTGCCGCACGCAATGTTTCGAGCCCTTCTCCGGTGACCGCACTCACGCTGATCGAATTCCGATGCTTGTGCCGTAACACATCGTACCAGATCCGATCTTCGATCACGCTGCTGCCGTTCTGTTCGCCCTCAACACGATTGTGCTCTCCGGGAACCCGATCCACTTTGTTGAGCACCAGCAGGGTTTTCTTGTCCCCGGCTCCAATTTCTGTCAGCACCTGCTCAACGGTTTCCACATGCTGTATTGCTTCCGGATTGCTCGCATCAACCACATGCAGCAACAGGTCCGCCTGCA
The DNA here is from genome assembly GCA_020426065.1 of Planctomycetaceae bacterium. Taxonomy (GTDB): domain Bacteria; phylum Planctomycetota; class Planctomycetia; order Planctomycetales; family Planctomycetaceae; genus Rubinisphaera. The sequence goes on from JAGQQT010000128.1 coordinate 2,629, forward strand.
ATGCTTCTTCCAGAGTTGATTTGAACGAGGCCACCAGATGATGCGGCAGGTCCCGCACGAAACCAACGGTGTCGCTCAGCAGAATGTCTCCAAAGTTGGGGATCCGCCATTTGCGGGTTTTGGTATCGAGCGTGGCAAAGAGCTGGTCGGCAATGTAGGTCTCTTCGCCTGTCAGCGCCTTCATCAGAGTGCTTTTGCCAGCGTTGGTATAACCGACCAGTGAAACCGTAAAGAACTCTTTGCGGGTGGCGACCAGACGTTCCCGCCGCTGCTCCACACCGGCCAGCTTTCTGCGCAGTTCCGAGACTCGCTTGTCCAGCATTCGACGGTCCAGTTCCAGCTGCTTTTCCCCCGGACCACGCCCACTGCCAATCCCCCCTTCAATACGTTCCAGGTGGGTCCACATCCGCTTCAATCGCGGGCGCATGTAAAGCAACTGGGCCAGTTCCACCTGCAGCTTGGCTTCGTAAGTGCGGGCGTGCGTGGCAAAGATATCCAGAATGACTTCGCTGCGGTCCACCACAATGGACTTGATGGTCGATTCGATATTCTTTCCCTGCGAAGGGGAAAGATTGTTATCGAAGATGGCCAGCTCGGCATCGGTGGCCTGCATCAGCAGTCGCAGTTCTTCAATTTTGCCTTTGCCCAGGTAAGTTGCCGGATCCGGTGTATCCCGATGCTGGACCAGGTGTCCCACAATCTCACAGCCAGCGGTTTCCGCCAGGCCAGCCAGCTCATCGAGAGCATGCTCTTTACTGAGCGCAGATCCTGGTGGGAGCATGCCGACCAGAACGGCCCGCTTGGCTTGCACCTTCAATGTATCGCGAAGAGGTTGATTCAAATTGACTCCTGTGGACTTCACCTTTGCTGTCAGCCAGATCATCAATACTGATCCGCCTTCAGACGAAAATCGGACTTTCCAAAAAGAACTGAACGCTGGATTTGTTGACCAGCCTGTCCTCAATTATTCTAAAAGGTGTCGTGTTCGAGGCAATTCGCATCCGGAAGATTTTCTTCCGGTATGAAGAAGTCCCCTGCTCCCCGATTGACAACAACAAACCTGTTACGAGGATGGTCCTGCTTCGCCTGACCCGGGAAATTCCCTTCAGGTTCAGGTTCTCATCTGACTGATCCTGGAGACTGTGCATGAAACCTGTCCAGAACTGTTCCTGCTCCACTGTTTTTCAACTCTGCCTCAAAACAGCCTTTCTGCTCGGACTGATTGTTGTCCCGGCCATTTCTGCACAGGCAGCTATTCCTACCGCTCCTCCTAATGTGCTGGTCATTTACACCGATGACCAGGGAACTCTCGATGCCAACTGTTATGGTTCGGAGGATCTGATTACACCCAATCTGGATCGTCTGGCGGCCACCGGAATCCGCTTCACACAGATGTATGCTCCCAGCTGCATCTGCTCCGCATCCCGGGCCGGGCTGATGACCGGGCGATTTCCAGTCCGGGCGGGAGTGCCTGGGAATGTGAGTTCTCAGGAAGGTGTGGCTGGCATGCCCACATCCGAAATCACGATGGGAGAGCTGTTCTCGCAAGTGGGTTATCGATCGATTCATATCGGAAAATGGCACCTGGGTTTTACTCCGGAAACCATGCCCAATGGCCAGGGGTTTGGGCATTCCTTCGGACACATGGGAGGTTGTATTGATAACTACTCCCATTTTTTCTTCTGGAATGGTCCAAACCGGCATGACCTCTGGCGGAATGGAAAAGAAGTCTATGCCGATGGCAAATTCTTTTCCGAACTGATGGTCCAGGAACTGAAAACCCAGATTGATGCCACGCAGGACAAACCGTTTTTTGTGTACTGGGCCATCAACGTTCCGCATTATCCTTATCAGGGCACACAGGAGTGGCGTGAGAAGTATCAGCAGTTGACTTCTCCACGCCGGGAATACGCCGCATTTGTATCCACCATGGATGAGAAAGTAGGAGAAATCCTCAACTTTCTGGAAATGAGAAAACTGCGAAACAACACCATAGTGGTCTTCCAGTCCGACCATGGTCATTCCACGGAAGAGCGGGCGTTCTTTGGTGGTGGAAATGCAGGGCCATATCGGGGCGCGAAAGGTTGCCTGTTTGAAGGTGGGATTCGGGTCCCGTCTTTCATCTCCTGGCCCGCTCACCTGCCCCAGGGGGAAGTCCGCCACCAGATGGCGACCGGCTGCGACTGGTATCCAACACTGGCCAGTCTGGCCAACATCTCCGTACCCAAGGTTCATCTGGATGGACGGGACCTCAGTGCGGTTCTCAAAAACGCAGAGGCCCCTTCACCACATGAAAGTTTCTACTGGCAGATGGGGGGGAATCCCCAGAACGCTCAGTGGGCGGTGCGTCGAGGGAACTGGAAGCTGCTCGGCAATTGTCGCGATACCAGCCAGAAGGGGGAACTGACTCCAAAGGATCAGCAACTGTTCCTGGTCAATCTCGCTAACGATCCGGGCGAAATGACGAATCTGGCCAATGAACAGGCCGACAAATTGAAAGAACTCCAGGCCATTCAGGCTGAAGTTCTTCAATCATTTGAGAAATAATGTCGTGTCTCGTTCAGTCTGGACATCAATAACAGGTGTGCCACTGGCTTTGCCAGTGCAGTAGATGAGATTGAAACCCACTGACAGAGCCAGTGGCAGCCGCAATCCTCTCGAAATAAGTGTTCCATCTGCGAGATTAGACATTCGAACGTTTCGGTTACTCGTTCGCGCCGCAGCATTTTTTGTACTTCTTGCCGCTGCCGCAGGGACAGGGATCATTCCGGCCCACTTTGTCGTCCCGATTGCGAATCGGTTCAATGGTGGTGACGGGTGCTCCCGGTTCCGGTCCGGCATTCATCATCTGTTCGACCGATTGTCCTCCGCCATTGGAGGAAACCTGATCCGGAGCGGCGGCATCGGGTACGGCATGAGTAGCGGCTGAAATGTTCCAGAGTGAACTGACGAAGTCCGGGCTCTCATTTTCCACGCGGAAGATGGCAGAGGTCACCTGCTCGCCAATTCGCTGCCACATCTGCTCGAAGGCCTTCATCCCTTCCCGCTTGTACTCGACTTTGGGATCTTTCTGGGCATAGCTGACCAGTCCGATTCCCGACCGGAGATGATCCATGAAGTAGAGGTGTTCTTTCCAGGCATGGTCGAGCACTTCCAGCAGGATGGAACGTTCCGCCTGGGAAAACTCGGGACGGTACTGGGTGTCAAACTCGCGCAGAAGTCGATTGCGGGCTTCTTCGGCGGTCGCGTCACTGAATTCGGCAACTTTAAGGCTCGCTTCAAACTGCTGGTTGGCCCAGTCTATCATCGATTTGAGCTTGGCTTCATTCACTTTTTCTTCAGCAGAAGATTCTTCATCCGGGAAGGTTTCTTCAATGCGCTGTTCGACTTCATGGACGAGTGCTTCGCCCGGGAAGAAGGACTGGCTTCGCTCCGTCAGCAATTGTTCCAGATCGTTACGGGATTTGTTTTCAACCAGATCGGGATCAAGTTGTGTGCGGAAGCGGGATTCTGCCCAACGGGCCAGGCCCTGACGATCGTACTGATCACTCGAACGGTTCCGGCTCATGAAGCGGGTCATCGCCACAGAAACCGGGAAGCCGACTTCACGCAGCCGATATTCAGCCAGCACCTTTTCCAGCAGCAGTGCTTCCACCTGGGGTGGTTCAAGCTTATTGAGCTCTTCGGGATGAAGGGGAATACTGTATTGATGCTGGCACCAGCCACTCACCGAGCGAGCCCCCAGCTGATCATTCAGCAGTTCCGGCAACATGCTGAAGTCCAGTTTATCGAGTGCCTTCCGGGCGCGGTCGACAATCTGAATCTGTGCTCCATCCCGACCAGCGTCTTTGAGCTCTTTATCGTTTGTGTTGATTCCGAAGCGGGTGTTGGCCCAGCGGGAAAGTCCCACCCAGTTCCAGTCCCGGTTGTTTCCGGAGTCTTCCGGCAGAAACTCTTCAAACTGTTCGACGATTTCGTCTTCAGCCTGACGCATCGCCTCTTCCTGAAGGTACTTCTTGAGCTGTTTTTCTTCCATCCCCCGGATGTCACCCGGGTCAACCGTGACCAGGAAATTCTGATGCGCCCAGGCAGCAATGGTTTCCCAGCGATAATCTGAATCCAGGAAATGATCCACCGCCCGATGCACCTGACGCTCGATCATGGTGATAATCAGCTGACGACAGTTGGCTCCATCCAGAATCTGCTGACGATACTTGTAAACCCGCTTCCGCTGCTCATCCATCACTTCGTCATATTCCAGCAGATTCTTCCGCTGCTCGAAGTGGAACTCTTCGCGTCGTTTCTGGGCCTTCTCAATCTGCTTGGTGACCATCGGACTTTCGATGGCCTCACCATCCCGCATGCCGAGCGAGCTGAGCAGATTGCGAACAAAATCGCCCGCGAAGATTCGCATCAGGTCATCTTCCAGCGAGATGAAAAAGCGACTCGAACCGGGATCACCCTGGCGTCCTGCGCGACCTCTCAACTGCAGGTCAATTCGGCGGGCATCGTGCCGTTCGGTACCGATCACGTACAGGCCACCAATGGAACGAACCTTCTCTCCTTCTGCTTTCATCCCTTCACGATCGGCAATCTCGTTGGATTTGCCATCCCAGACTGCTTTCGGCACATCCAGACGGGATTCGTAAGTCTGGCTCAACTCTTCCCAGGCCATGTGCTCCGGATTACCACCGAGAATAATATCGGTTCCGCGACCAGCCATGTTGGTGGAGATGGTAACAGCCCCCAGTCGGCCTGCCTGTGAAATAATTTCTGCTTCCCGTTCATGGTACTTGGCATTCAGCACCTTGTGATCAACCCCGTAACGGGACAGTTTCTTGCTGAGAAGTTCCGAGTTTTCAATGGACGCGGTTCCCACCAGGATCGGTCGTCCTGTCTTGGAGGTTTCCCGAATCTCATTGACCACCGCATCCCATTTCTCGTTCTGGGTCTGGAAAATGACGTCCGGGAAATTTTTGCGCTGCGTCGGCCGGTTGGTCGGGATCGCGATCACGTCCAAGTTGTAGATCTTGTAGAATTCGTTGGCTTCAGTCATGGCGGTTCCGGTCATCCCGCCCAGCTTCTTGTAAAGCTTGAAGAAGTTCTGCAGGGTAATCGTGGCCAGTGTCTGCGTGGTTTCTTTAATCCGGACCCCTTCTTTGGCTTCCACGGCCTGATGCAATCCGTCGCTCCACTGCCGACCGTACATTTTGCGACCGGTGTGTTCGTCGACGATCACCACTTCGCCACTCTCGACTACGTAGGTGACATCCTTTTTGAACAGGTGAATCGCACGCAGCGAATTGTCGATCAGATGCGGCCATTCCATATTGCCGGCGGTGTAAAAGCTGTCCACGCCTGCCAGTTCTTCTGCTCGACGAATCCCCTCATCGGTCAGGTGGCAGGTGTGTTCTTTTTCCTTGACTTCGAAGTGCTCATCTTTGACGAGCTGCATCGCGATCTTGTGTGCCTTGGGATACTTAGTCACATCATCGTGAGCGGGGCCGGAAATGATCAGCGGCGTACGGGCTTCATCGATCAGGATGTTGTCGATTTCATCGACGATTGCAAAATCGAGCGGGCCCTGCACCTGCATTTCGCGGGTCGGCTTCATGTTATCGCGGAGGTAGTCGAAACCGAGTTCGTTATTCGTGCCGTAAGTGATATCGCAGGCATACGCCTTCTGACGTTCGAAATAGGACATCTGCGACTGGATCGCTCCCACGGAAACGCCCAGGCCCAGGTGCAATGCACCCATCCATTCCATGTCGCGCTTGGCGAGGTAATCGTTCACGGTCACGACATGCACTTTGCCGGACAGCGCATTCAGATAAGCGGGTAATGTCGAGACGAGTGTTTTCCCTTCCCCGGTGACCATTTCGGCAATGTTGCCTTTGTGCAAAACATATCCCCCCACCATCTGGACGGGATAGTGCCGCATCTTGAGGTACCGTTTGCCGGATTCACGCACCGCCGCAAAGGCATCGGGCAGTATGTCATCGAGCGTTTCGCCATCTTTGAGACGGGCTCGCAATTTGTCGGACATTCCCCGGAGTTCACCCTCGGAGAGTTTTTCCATTTCCGGTTCAAGCTGATCAATCCGGTCCAGCAGGCTGCCCGGAGCAATCGTGTCTTTCCCGTCTTTATCACGGACAAAACCGATCCGCCGGATCATTCGCTCGTTGTTGGAGCCGAAGAAGCGCTTGATGAATGAATCCACATAGGCGGTCAGTCCTGTGAACCAGTCGCCAAGCCGTTCCAGAAATTCCATGATCTCTCATCCTCGTGCCCTGTCAGGGCTCAGTTCTGGGTTGAGTACTCTCAACCCGCTCCGTTGTCTTATATGACTGCCTTATCAATCCGGTGATTTCAGATTGACACAGTATTCGGTTCTGGGACTTCCCAGACTATTCTCAAAACGCGACTCACTTCTCTCGGAAGGCATCAACAGTGATACCCGACAGAAACAGAGTCCCTTTCCGCAGACACCTTTTCAGGTGTCGGGGTGATTAGATCCGTTTGTGAGGGAAGGATCCCGGATCAGGTTAAAAACGGTCCCGGAAATTCCTCTGGTCGACTGATTTGATTTCGCGCACAATTGCCGGATCAACGTCAGTCTTCTTAACGGGACGTCTTACAACCTGTTTCTCGCTTCTATCCTTCTGTGTAAAACGATTACGCATGCGGCAGACTTCGCTGAACAGTTTTTCAAACTTCAGTTGGGCTGCAGACACTTCCCGTGAAGCAGCGTCTTTCAAGACCCGG
>JAGQQT010000129.1 GCA_020426065.1 Planctomycetaceae bacterium
GAAGGTCATTTCCGACCTGACTACTTTGGACCAGTCGATTTCGTTGGATTGTACTGGCACATTGTCGACCTGATCTGGATCTACCTGTTCCCGCTGCTGTATCTGATTGGTCATTGATGATCTCAGGTCGACAGCTTCGATCCTGAATCAGTTGTTCTCTTTACGAAAGCAGTCCCGTGTCTGATCACGATCATGGCTTTGCACACGTGATGTCTCCCAACATTCTGCTGGCTGTGTTTGCCGGACTGATTGTGTTCACGGTGGTTACGGTTCTGCTGGCAGGAAGCCCGCTGGTTCCTCCGGGATTTGATGTCATTGTGGCCATGACAATTGCCACGGTGAAGGCCAGCCTGGTTGTGCTGTTCTTCATGCACATGATCCATGACAAGCCGCTCAATGCGATTCTGTTTACATTTTCGTTTGTATTTGTGGCCTTGTTTCTGGTTTTTGCCATCTCGGATACGGGACAGTACCAGAAGCAGATCAAAAATTATCAATCGAGCCAGATTGAAGCGGGGCTGAAGTAACCGCTGCTGTGAGGTGATTGCAATGGCCTCTGGAAAGACTTCCGTGATCAGAACGCGGGTCTACCCGGAATTTGCCCGCATGTCCTACCTGGTGTATGGACTGATCATTTCGATCGCCGTCTTTTTTGTGGGAGCGTTGCTGGCGTTTGCCGGTCGATTTCTCCTGGCGGGGGAACCGATTCCCCCGGTGACTGTTCCGGTTGAATTTTACTGGAGCACCCTGTTCCTGCTGGGGGGAAGTCACTTTCTATTCCGCTCCTATCGGGCAATCCGTCTCGAACGCCAATCTCAATTCCGAATCTGGTTACTGCTTTCCGTGGTTTTGGCCACTGTATTCTGTGTCCTGCAGACAATCGGCATGTCTTCTCTGCTGGATCAACACTGGCAGGGAGCGGCCAGTGAGGCCCGGACACCGATCGCCCTGCTTCTGATGGTGTTCCTGCATATCGCCCACTTTGGGGCTGGTTTCCTGGGACTGGTTTACGTCACGGTACTGGGCTTTCGTGGGCGTTATGATCACGAGTTTCACAATGGCGTCCGCCTGGCAGCAATCTACTGGCGGTTTCTGGACATCATCTGGATGATTGTGCTGTTGTTGATCATCTGGCTCAGCGTGCCAGCCTGATCGCTCCGGGCATCCGCCTTTGCCAAAGGAGCATTGAGTCCGGCCTGTGTGGCTGTTACAGTCAATCAAAGTCTGGTCTGAATGTATTACAGAATCAAGCTTGCCAAACGCTCTTTCCTTTGTGATGGCTTCATTTCTGATGCTTGCAGAAAGAAATTCATGAAACATTTCCTGCTTGGCTTGTTCATCGGAATGGGGCTGTTCTGGAATTCAGGGTGGGCGAATGCCGCTCCGTTTCCGGCTGAAAATGCGGAAGCAGTCCTGGCGGAAGCAATGCTGCGGATCGAGCCGTCGCTGGTTCGAATTGAAACGGTCGGGGGGCTGGATGTCATTGAAGATATGCTGGCCGCAACCGGTCCCACGACAGGCGTGATTGTTTCCGCCGATGGCGAGATCATTACCAGTTCATTCAATTTCGCGATGAAACCGACAGCAGTGCTGGTCACCCTGCCTGGTTCGCAGCAACGTCTGAATGCGAAAATCATCGCTCACGACCAGCTTAAAAAACTGACCCTGTTAAAAGTCGAAGCATCAGGTCTCACGCCCGCCGAAGCCGTTCCGCTCGATCAGATTCAAGTGGGGCAGTGGGCTCTGGCTTTGGGGCGAACCTATGATGCCACCAAGCCGAATGTCTCCCTGGGACTGGTCAGCGCTCTGAAGCGAGTCGAGGGAAAAGCAATTCAGACCGATGCCAAAGTCTCTCCTGTCAACTATGGTGGACCACTGGTTGATTTGACGGGACGGGTGCTGGGGATTCTGGTTCCGCTCTCCCCACAGGAATCATCCGCAACCGCTGGCGTGAACTGGTACGATTCGGGAATCGGTTTTGCAATTCCGCTTCAAGAGGTGCAGCAGGTGCTGGAGAGAATGCGATCCGGCGAAGAACTCAAGCCCGGTTTGATGGGAGTGAGCTTTGATGCAACGCCGGGCATGCTGACCGAACCTGTTATCCGTGAAGTCCGTCCCGGCTCTCCTGCTGCCGAGGCGGGGCTGCTGAAGGATGATCGGGTCATCCAGGTCAATGGCCAGCCGATTCGGACAGTGGCGGGTGTCAGACAAGTTGTGGGGAACCGCTACGCGGGAGATGATGTGACCGTTCAGGTTCAGCGAGGTGAGAAACAGGAGTCGGTTTCATTGAAGCTCGTCGCCGAACTCCAGACATTCCGTCACGGATATCTGGGTGTGCTTCCCCGGCGGGAACAGGGTGATTCGTTTCAGGTCAAACATGTGCTGGCCGACTCGGTGGCGGAAAAAGCTGGTCTGCAGCCTGGCGATGTGATCTTGAGCTGGAACGGGACAGCGGTGACTTCGCGGGCGGATCTGTCCCGAATGGCTGCGCTCGAGGGAGAGTCAGCTGAAGTCGAGTTAGGGTATCGTCGTGGTGAAAATGAACAGACCGTCAAGATCACACTTGCCGCTCCCTTTTCAGCCATTCCGAACCAGATTCCGCTGCCTGCCCTGGCACCTGCTAACGAGCAGGAGCCCGCTCGCGCTGGAGGGGATTCAGAAAAACGTCTTGCCGATTACGCCTTGTCTTATGATTTATACATTCCTGAGCAAACTGCCGCTGATGTTCCACTCGGGTTGATGTTCTGGTTGAATACGGGTGGTCAGGGAATTCCCGCTGACCAGCTGGCCCAGTGGAAGCGGATCTGTCGTGTGCGGGGTTTCATTCTGGCTGTTCCCAAAATGGAAACCGGGCAACGATGGGGCAGCGATGATGAACTGGCTCTGCGTGCCTGCGTCGACACCATTGTGAGGGAGAATCAGATCGATCCGGATCTGGTTGTGCTGCTGGGGCTGGGTGATCAGCCGACATTTGTGGGGCAGTTTGCCATGACACACCGGGACCTGTTTCATGGTCTGGTGATTGATTCGGTTCCCACCAGGATCGAAGTTCCCTTCAATGAACCGGGGCATCGGTTCCGAATTCTGTTCTGGGGAGGAGAGAATGTTCCACCTCCCATTCGAGCGGCTCTGGGACAAGTCGCTGAGCAGCGGGGATTTTCTTTGCTGTTTCAGCCCCGTGCCGAAACACTCACGCCCGACGATTTTGACCTGCTGTCCAGTTGGGCGGAATTGCTGGGGATGCAGTAACTCCAAGTCTTGAGATACAGACGGCAGTTGCCTACTTTTTTGCAAACGGATATTGAGGAAACACATGGATGTGCATCAGCTCTGGCCGGTGATTCTGCTGGGGATTGTCCAGGGAATTGCCGAGTTTCTGCCGATCAGTTCCTCAGGTCACCTGGTCCTGGTTTCCTCCTTCCTGCCTGACAAGTCCACAGCAGCCACCCATCATCTGGCGATGAATGTCGCTTTGCATCTGGGAACGCTGGGATCCATCCTCTATGTGTATCGGAAGGATCTCAGGAATGTCCTGTTTGATCTGAAGATGTTGATTTCGATCGTAATTGCCACATTGCCGATTGTCGTCTTTGGACTCACGCTCAAAGATCAGATTGAAAGTGCGTTTGAAACTCCGCTGGTAGCGGCGTGTGGTCTGTTTGTAACTGCCAGCCTGCTGTTTTTAAGTGACTGGTTGAGCAAGCAGGAGCCGGAAGGAATTCAGGAGGCAGGGACACCCTCAAAAATTCAGGCATTGCTCATTGGCATGTTTCAGGCGATTGCGATCGTTCCTGGAATTTCACGTTCTGGAAGCACAATCGCCGGAGCGGTCATGCTGGGGCAGTCTCGGGTCTCTGCAGCCCGGTTTTCCTTTCTGATAGCGATACCGGCCATTCTGGGGGCGACTGTCCTGCAGCTGAAGGATCTGCTGACAGAAAGCCAGGAACCGGTTGCCTGGATGGAACTGGCGGTGGGGATGCTGGTTTCGTTTGTCGTGGGTATCGGTGCATTGGAGCTGCTGTTAACGATGGTTCGCAAGAATCGTTTACGTTATTTTGCGGTGTACTGTCTGGTCGTTGCCCTAGCAGCTTTGTTCTGGTTTAGCCGGTCTGCTTGACGGGACGCGCCCGTCGGTCAAAATAGAGAGACGCAGCGGGCATGTTGGCCGGTTGCCGTTCGAGAGGAATCACCAGCAGAAGGTATTTACGGTTTCGCCCGGTAGCGGGCTGGATCGGTCAGAAGGAAAGAAAACAACAATGGACGCTGATGAAATTCTGATGGACTGCGAAGAGCGCATGGAAAAGGCGGCCAGTGTTCTGGCGGATCAGCTCAAGGGTTTACGGACCGGACGCGCCAACCCGGGACTGGTTGATTCGATTCGCGTCGATTACTACGGCTCTCCCACTCCCTTGAAACAGTTGGCAAGTATCAGCGTGCCGGAGCCGCAGCAGATTCTGATTCGTCCGTTTGATGCCTCAGCGATTGGTGAAATCGCCAAGGCCATTCAGGCCAGCGATGTTGGATTGTCTCCCAATAACGATGGGAAGATGATTCGGCTGAACGTTCCCCCGCTCTCAACCGAACGCCGCAAACAGCTCGTGAGTCGAGTCAAAGAATTTGCCGAAGAAGCCCGCGTTTCCATTCGAAACATCCGTCGCGATGCCAACAAGCATGCCGATACGGCGGAGAAAGACAAAATCATGTCCGAGGATGAACGGGATACGGTGAAGGATGAAATCCAGAAGTTGACCAAGAAGTACGAAGGCAAGGTCAACGACTCCGCCGACGCCAAGGAAAAGGATGTCATGGACGAGTAGTCCGGTGTCCATTCTCATTGAGCTTCAGAAAGGCCGGTCCGTTTGTTCGGGCTGGCCTTTCCTGTTTTGAGGATTGGACCGCCAAGTGAAAGAGATGAGAAGCGGAGTGATCGTCATATTCGTTGCCGTGTGAAGCGATTGGAGAGGAATGGAGGGAGTGGAAAGATTTGACGGGGGTTCTGCCTGCCTGGATGCCGAAGCAGGATGATGAAGCGAAATGTTTTTGCTGCGGAAAAGTTACGTAGGGCAGGAAGCCTGAGTCTTCATTAGCATCAGGTGAGCTCATGGGAACCCGAAAGCGAGAAGTCGAAGCGCCACCGCGCAGTCTGATTTCCCGACTCCGGGATGGACTTTATGATCCCCGCGTGATTCTGCTGCTGGGGGTGTGCTGTGCGGCCCCGTTTCTGATGAACCTGCTGAAACGTTCGGGGACAAATTTCGCCGAACTGCCCCAGTACCAGGTGGATCGGGCCAGCATCCAGCTGAAGAATCCTCCCGAATATCTTCCCGATGATCTTCTGGAGCGGACCTGGCAACGAGCCAGTCTGCCCGCTCAGTTTTCGCTGCTGGAACCAGGACTGGCAGAACGGATCGGAAAAGCCTTCGAGGAATCCCCCTGGGTTCGTCAGGTCGAACAGATTCGACTGTCCTATCCGAACCAGATTGAAATCAAGCTGGAATATCGAGCACCGGCTGCACTGGTGAAGCTACGGCAGGGATACTATCCGGTTGACCGGGATGGAGTTCTGTTGCCTCCGATGGATTTTTCTGCCACTCAGTTGCCGCTGTATCCTGTGATTGAAGGCATCAGCAGTCCACCTCGGGGATCTTCCGGAGTGCATTGGGGAGATCTGGCGGTCTGGGGAGCCGCTCAACTTGCCGAACAGTTTATGACCATATCCGATGACCAGGAGAGCTTGTGGCATCGGTACAAATTTGCCGCCATTCAGGTTTCCGGTTCCGGAGAGCAACGGATAACAACCACTGAGGAACTGCAGCGGATCGAATATCGCCTCGTGACAGAACAGGGGAGCGAAGTGATCTGGGGAGTAGCCCCGGCAGTGCCAGATCCAACTGAACCGAACGCCGAGACAAAACTGAAGCGTCTGGCGATGTACCTGCGTGATTTTGGCGGATTGCATTCCGCCCAGGGTCCAATGGAAATTGATTTGCGTCGCTGGAAAGAAATCGCCCGTCGTCCACTGCCTACACCGGAAACCAGAACACGCTGATGAGCTGGGTGCACCAAGACGCACCAGTCTAGTCTTCATCATCCGAAAGAATTCGGAGATAGCTTTCGTAGCGTGGCCGGGCAATCAATCCGGATTGAACCGCTGATTTGATGCCGCAATCCTGTTCATGCACATGGCGGCAGTTGGGAAAACGACAGTAGCGGACGAAGGGGCGGAACTCAAGAAAATACCCTTCGACATGCTCTGCCGGCACATCCCAGAGTCGCATTTTGCGGATGCCTGGTGTATCCACAACCCATCCACCAAACTCCAGCGGTTGAAGTAAGGCGGTGCGTGTGGTGTGACGGCCTTTTCCTGAATCCTGAGCAACCTGAGCTGTTTTCAGACTCAACCCTGGTTGAATAGCATTCAATAGAGAAGATTTTCCAACTCCACTCTGTCCACTGAAGACAGAGGCGGTTCCCTGAATGAACTGACGGAGTTGATTGAGTCCATATCCGTTCAGAGCCGAGGTCAGGACGACGTCATAGCCCAGGTTCGCATAGAGCCCGGCAGCGGGGAGGATTTCCGAAATCTGAACCAGGTCGCACTTGTTGATGCAGATGATCGGTTTGACTCCTCCCTGATGGCAACCGATCAGAAAACGATCGATCAGGCTCAGTTTGAAATGGGGAGCTACGGGAGTAACCACAATCACGGCCCGGTCAACATTACTGACCAGCAGTTGCCACTGACGGTCTGTGCCGCGTCCCAGCACTCCCTGGCGGGGTTCGATCCGCTGAATGATTCCCTGGTCTTCCCCCTGTGGTTCAAACAGCACCAGATCACCGGCAACAATTGGATTCCGGACATCCTGAGACAGGGTGCGGAGCACTTTGCGTACGACGCAGGAATAAAGTCGGCCATCATCCGCCTGAACGCGACACTGGTGGGAACCGACTATTGAAACAACCCGCCCGCGCAGACAGGCCGCTTCATCGACATCGAGGGCGGCAATCAGTTCGCCCGTTTCGGTTTCTTCGGCAATCACGGTCCGATGGCGGGACAGTTCACCTTTCCCGGAGATTCGCTCATTGGAAGCCAGCTGGTCTTCCTGACCCTGACGAATGGATTCTTTCCAGGTGTGATCGGCCCTGGTCCGCTTGCCGCGATTTTTGCGAAACTGGACTCGAATTTTTCGTTTGCGGGGACTCACTATTACTCTTCGTCGAGCCAGTTGAGAATCTGGTCATCCTGCGAATTGCCCTGAGGTCTGGGCTTTGGCTTACGAGACTGAGCGGAAGCGTCGCCGATGACCTGATCGTTTTGTTCCGAGTTTGTCCTGCGTGACCGTTTTTTTCCAGTCAGGCCTGCCTTTTCCAGCAGACTCTTGCCAAACGGATTGGATTCTTCCATCGGCGGGGGAGCATCGGCGGTGGGCTCGTAACTGACCTGGTAGACATGTTTGGCAACGGAGAGTTCATCACCAGGCAGGAGGAAACGGCTTTCGTCCCGTTCACCGTTGATTTTGATTCCGTTTCGGCTGCCCAGGTCCTGAACGTGCCAGTATCCGTTTTTCAGAACCAGCTCACAGTGTTGGGACGAGACGTTCGGAAAGGGGAGGCAGATGTCACAGGTGGGACGTCTGCCAATGACCAGATGAGTTTTCAGCAGTGGGATATTGTCTCCACCACCGACTGGAACCAATTCTCCGAACACGTCACTTCCTCAGCTACTCGTTGACCCATCTGACGGTTTCATTCTAGTCATCATCGGGTTAAGTGGAAGCGGGAAACAACAAAGCGGGGACGAATTCGTGAGGACTTGGCAGAAAAGGTCCTGTCCTGCCGCCCTCCCAGAATTCAACGATCACTGTAGGCTTTGGCGCTCCGCAGGGGGGCATCCTGGCTGGAAAATCCGAAATCGACGGAAATATTACCCCATAAGGATGAAAACGGGTAGGTGACCCGCTTGGCATTGGATGGGAAGGGGATTGGCTTACTGACACCACAAATCACTTCCGGAAAGGAAACGTCCAGTTTCACGGAATTCATGCGGGCTCGAGCGGCCCCGGCAATCTGATTCGTCAGTTCCCCCACCACGTCCACCACAGTGGCATCAACACCATTCGCTTTGTGTCGCATCAGTAGTTGAGTTGCACGGAGGGCGAAAACCCGGTCCATGCCGAAGGCAATTGTCCCGTCCAGGTCTCCGTGAACACTGAGAGTCCCGGTCACAAAGTGTTTGGGGGCAAAAGAGTGCACAGCACTGGGAGTTTTGGGGAAGATCTGCAGTTCAAGCACCCGATGGCAGACCAGAACGGTTGCCTCGATAAATGGTTTGCTGTATTGAAGTTCCATTGCTTCCTGGCCTTGAGTACATGCAGATCCGTATTGCCAAAGTTCGTCATTCCAGAAAACTTAGCTTGGTTTAATCAGCAGGGGCCTTTCAGAATTGGGAAGATCAGGTAAACACCTGAAACCCTGCGCAGCAGACTCACGGGTTCTGGGAATGGAAACGAATGGGAGGAAAGGTCGGGTTCTGAGAGTTCTGCAGATTACAGGACGAACAACCGGCAGAATCGATACCCCGATCGCCAGGTGAGAACAACAGCAATCCCGTTGACAGAATCGATGTGAGGTGCTCAGGACAATCCTGTAATCACTTTGCTTCGGGCTCTGATTGAGAAGTCTCAGTGGCTTCCGGGGAGTCCTGAAGAATTTCCTCGTGCTTGTCCTGGGACTTGGAATTCCGGAAAACGTGTTCTTCGCCGCGGAGCAGTCGCCAGAAATTGGATTTGTGGCGATAGATGATCAGCCCGGGAATGATCAGGCTGAACAGGCTCATCCAGCGATGTTCTGTGCTCCAGGGGTCTGGCATCAGGAAGTAGAATTCTGCAATCGGAAATGCGACTGCCGCCAGCATGGAACTGGGTGAAACCATTCTCCAGATTGCAAAGGTGAGTGCAAAAACTGCAGCGGCAATCAGGGAAGCACTGGTGGCCAGCACAAACACCACCCCCAGTCCTGTTGCCACCCCCTTGCCTCCCTGAAACTTGAGATAGCAGGGATAAAGATGCCCCACAATGGCGGCTGCCCCCACAAACAGCGGGAGTTGTCCGGGGAACATGAATTTTGCAATCAGCGTGGGAATCATCCCTTTGAGGGCATCGAGCAGGAAGACGATGAAAAACCAGCGTAAGCCCATCGCTCGGCCCACATTGGTGGCTCCAATATTCCCGCTGCCAAATTTCCGGATGTCCATTTTGCCAAACCAGCGGGCAATCAGTAATCCGAAGGGAATTGCCCCACTCAGATATCCGACAGCAATCAGCATCCATTCCACGAGATTCAGTCTCCA
>JAGQQT010000012.1 GCA_020426065.1 Planctomycetaceae bacterium
GGCAGTGTGAATTTTCCATCAATGAATGGATTCAACCCGCTGCAACAAAAGTAAACGCGTTCCAGAGGAAGGCAGGGAGGAAAAATGTCACCGGATCGGCATGAAGTCCGCTTCGACCCGATTCATGGCTGGCCTGTTATTTATGCCCCGCCGCGCGCCCGTCGGCCGATTTCACTTTCCGTCAACACGGGAAGCAATAGCGATCAGGTCAATCCGTTTGCCGAACACTCAGAGCATCTCACTACCCCGGAGCGACTAGCGATTCGTGCGGAGGGGACTTTACCGAATCAACCCGGGTGGCGGGTGCGGATCATCCCCAACAAGTACCCGGTGCTAGTAACACCGGATCCTGCCGATCCAGCCAGCCTGGCGAGCGGATATCACGATGTGATTGTGGAATCACCCCAACCGGTGGAAGTGCTCACGGAACTGGATGAAGAGCAGTTCCAGCAGATTTTTCTGGCTTACAAGATGTTGCTGCTGGAAATGCGGAATACTCCCGGAATTGTGCAGGCCACTCTTTTCAAGAATCAGGGACGGGCGGCGGGAGCATCGCAGCCCCATGTCCATTCCCAGGCCATGGCCACCACGTTTGTGCCACCGGCCATTCAGCGGGAAGTCGATTATGCTCAGCAGCTCTGGCAGAGCGAAGGGGTCGATTACTATCAGAATCTGCTGGAACGGGAAATGTCCCATCAGCAACGAATCGTCTTCTCAAATGAATCTGCGGTCGTGCTGTGCCCGGAAGTGAGTCGGTTTGCCTGTGAGATGCATCTGATTCCCCGGGAGCCTTCTGCCCGCTTCGAGGATTGTGAATCAACGCTGGTGCGGGAAACGGCCTCCCTGATGCGAAGAGCGTTGCTGGCTCTGCAGAATGTGACAGGGTCCACTGCTTTCAACTATGTGCTCCATAGTGCCCCGTTTGCGGGAAACTCTCCGAAAGGATTTCGCTGGCACTGGGAAATCTACCCAAGGCTTTCCGGAATTGCGGGCTGGGAACTGGGGCAGGAGAGCTTTGTGAATCCGGTTTTTCCGGAAACAGCAGCCCGTTTGCTGCGGGGGAACTGAATGATCAGGCGGTTCTGGCGGGTAGAGAACTTCGGTGTCTGACTGCTCACAACAGAATTCAGGAAAAACAAGCAGATTCTGCTGATTCCGGGAGTATTTCGGGGCATTTCCACGACTATTCCTGTATGAAAAAGAATCTGATTGAGATCGAAAGAGGACACGGGTATAGTCAGCGGTGCGATAATCTACGCCACATCGCTGCGAGGCCTTTTTGTATGTTTCCTCATCTTGACCAGGATGCATTGTCACTGCAGATCTTCCAGGGAATCGCAGAGAGTTCTCCCTGGCCGATCCTGGTTTGTGATGCGTCCGGCAGGATCTGCTATGGCAACGCTCCCGCCTGGAGACTTTTAAACCACACCCCAAAGAGAAATGAGGAAGCCTGTGTTCAGGCTTATTTTGATTCTGCCAATCAGGATCTGATTCTCAATTCCTTTGAAGAGTTGATCTGCCCTGCGCAGGAAGCGGTCAGCTCGATGACGATCGACTGCCATCTTCCTTCCGCTGGAACAACCAGTCTGCCGGTCCGGCTCACCTTGCGGAAATTACTCCAGGAAGAGCCCGCTCAAATTGCCCTGTTCTTTGACCTGAAGCAGAACGACCTGAGTCTGCTGCAGCAGCAGGCGCTCATGCAGTCTCTGCTGGATCACACCGGTGCGGTTGTGTACGTGAAGGACTGCCTGGGGACTTACCTGTATGTCAATCATCTGTTTGAGGAACTGTTTGGGCTGAAGAATCGAAAAATTGTCGGTCTGACTGACTTCGACGTGTTCAGCCATGAGCTGGCCGAGAAATTCCGGAACAATGACCAGAAAATCATTGAGTCGAAAACCACCCATCAATATCACGAAGTCGCCCCGCACGCGGATGGACTGCATTCCTACATTTCCATCAAGTTTCCGATCTTCGATCATGAAGGTCACGTGATGGGAGTGGGGGGAATCTCGACAGATATCAGCGAACAGAAGCACAACCGCAAAGAAATGGAAGCTGCACAGACGGTTCAGCGGCTGCTCTATCCCCGTCTGGCTCCCCACATCAGTGGATACGATATCGCCGGAGCTGTGCAGCCTGCAGAAACGGTATCCGGAGATTACTACGACTACATCGAGGTCGGCCCGCAGCGCGTGGTGATTGCCGTAGGAGATGTGAGCGGGCATGGCCTGGGACCAGCACTGGAAATGGTTGAAACCCGCTCCTATCTGCGGGCAATTCTGCGGACAGAAATCCGTCTCGACCTGGTCATGGAATGCCTGAATGAATTCCTCTGCAGGGATCTGCGGGAGTGTGCGTTCGTTTCATTGTTTCTGGCCGAGTTTGATTTTCTGCAGAACAGTTTTTCCTATGTGGCTGCCGGACATCCTGGCGAGTTGATCCGTCAGGATGGAACATGCGAACATTTATCCAGCACTGGTCTGATCCTGGGAATAGACGATCAGGCCAGCTATAGTCGATCGCCAGTCATTCCCCTGAATCCGGGGGATCTGGTTGTGCTCAGTACCGATGGTATCTCGGAAACCCTGGATTCCACGGGTGAAGTTTTCGGACGTTCTGGTATCCACGATTTTGTTCGTGCACATGCGGGCAGTTCCTGCAGTGAACTCGTTCATTCGCTGCTGGAAACGTGTAAAGCGCGGACCGAACCACGGCCCCTGGCTGATGACATGACGGTGGTCTGCATCAGGCGGGCTGCCCAGTAAGCCTGCCTGCACAACCGTCACGATCCGGATGGGCGCTGCCTCCATTGCCTTTCCTTCGGATCCGTTGCAATCCGCAAGGGTTTCCCTGCTCACGTCTTCCAGCACCGCCGATAGAAACGATAGCCGAATTCTCCTTTGAACGGGATAATCCCGACAGTCGTAACTCCTCCCGCAGAACTGTGATTTTTGCCTCACAGACCAGACTAAGTCTTGATTGGAGTTCGCCTGCCCGTAATAGTGGAATATTCGGCATAACTTCCAAACATCAACTCCACGGAGCAGTTTGTCTACGCTTCCGCTGGTTATCGTTCATTGCCGCAATCAGGTGGCCATCCTTCACAGGCAACCGGAGCCGGAGAGTTCATCCCCATGTCGAGCAAGTACATCAATATCGAAGAAGCAGCAGGTCGTCTCAAGATGTCCGTGGACGACCTGAACAGGATGCGGGAAAAAGGTGACATCCGTGCGTTCTCGGACCGTGGAACCTGGAAGTTCCGCAGCGAGGACATCGATGAACTGGCCCGCAACATGGAGCCGGATTCCGGATTCGACATCCCCAGTTCTGACATCCTGAAAGATGATCAGATTGGATCCGCTGCAGGTCCTGGCAGCCAGATCATCATCGATGACGAGGTCGGAGATCTTCCCACGGTCATCAGCAAGCAGTCTCCACTCGACCCCCCCAGTTCTGACAGTGATGTCCGTCTGGTTGTAGATCCGTCGATTGAATCTGATGACTGGGATGCTCTGGTTGAGCCGGGCAGTTCCCTGATGTCTGATGACAGCGACAGTGATGTTCAGCTGGCCGATGAGTCACTGAAAGATGTCGCTCCCACTCCGCTGCGAGCCAATGCCGAGAGTGAAGGAGATGACATTGACTGGTCATCGCTGAACGACAGCGATGTTCGCCTCACTCCGGTTGATGAAACCGATTCTGATGTCAAACTGGAAGAGCAGCCTGCCAAGATGTCACTGGAAGACAGCGATTCCGATGTGACTCTGCAGGAACCGGAAGGGCTCGATGATATTGATCTGGGACTGGGTGACCCGACTCTGATGACTGGTCATGATTCGGATTCCGATGTCGCCCTGATCGGTGTTGATGACGAAGCACATGAAAGCGATTTCCGTCTGTCTGGCATCCATGCCGACGACATCCCGGAAGGCCCGGGCAGCGACCTGACGCTGATGCCACCGGAAGATAGTGGAATTCGCCTCGAAGAAGTTCCCGAAGACAGTGAGTCCATCCTGAGCGATGTGATGTCAGACCCGGCCAGCGGACTCTCGTTTTCCTCTGGCGACAGCGGTCTGTCACTGGACCTGGCCCTCGACAGCGGAATATCGCTGGAGGACAACTCCACAGATGATGACTCGATCACACTGGCTTCAGACAGTGGGATTTCCCTGGTCCCTGATACCGGTTCCGGTCTGACTCTCGCCGATGATTACCAGGGGAATGCCACCATTCCGATGATGGGCGCTATGGATGACGATGAAGATGACACGTCATTCGATATGCCACTCCTGGATGACAGTGGACCCGAAGTCCATGCTGATGATGACACCACGGGCGTGGTGATGTTTGACGATGACGAATCCGGCGAAACCATGGAGTTCGACTCTTCTGAACTGTCCGGCCAGGATGAATTCGTTGATTTCGATGATGACGAGGACAGCTTTGCCGAATTGAGCGACGGGGAACTGGAAGTTTCGGACGACCTGCTCGATGATGATATCCTCGAAGCCGATGACGACGTTTTCGAAGACGAGTTCGAATCCGGAGAAAGCGTACCTGCTCTGGCTGTGCCAGGTGCTGCCCGTGCGGGTGGTGCTGCCATGGTCGCTGCAGACTGGGACATGGTTTCCTTCAGCCTGGTACTGCTCTCCACGGTCATGATGGGTGTCTGCACCCTGTTGATGTTCGACCTGGTCCGGTCGATGTGGGGCTTTGCTGAGCCTAACGGCGTCAACGGCATGGTACTGGAAGCCCTGCAGGGTTTGATCAAATCCTGAGCACGCTCAACAGCATAACTCGAAATTCACTTCAAAGGGCAGGTTATTGAATCTGCCCTTTGATCATGCGCTGGGTCTCTTCCCAGATGCTGGCCAGATGGTCGACATACTCCTGAGGTGTCATGACCTGAGGTGCGCATTTCAACGAAAACAGCCAGCCGGAACCGTACGCATCATCCGAGATGGCAGAAGGATCTGCCAGCAGATCTTCATTGAACAGGATGTCTGTTCCTTCCACCGGAGTTGTCAGGTTGGAAACCGCTTTCGAACTTTCGATCTCACCGATGGTCTGTTTGGCGGACACGGCACTCCCTGGATCCACATTCCACTCCAGGAAATAGACATCCTGCAGCAGACGCACAGAATAGGCCGTGAATCCGAAGCGGAAACGCTCTCCCTCCTGCTGCACCCACATATGATTGGCGGCATACAGGCGATCAACCGGGAAGCGGGCCTGGTAGGAACCCATCATAAAAATCAGTTCAGAGGGGTTCATCCGCGTTCCTGCTCTTCCCGCAAAAGCCTGCCCTGCACACATGGGAGAAGTGTACCGTGTCCGGCAAGGCAACTGTCATAACCTGGAGACAGAATCTGAAGAACCCATTCGTCTGGGAGACCTGTCTTTGCTGCGGACAGTTTACCGAATTGTCTTCTGCGATTCATACCCGGTGGGCATGACGGGAGTTTCGTTGTGGGAAGGGGCGGGAGCATCTTCGTTTTCGGCTGTCAGGCGGTAAACATCCTGGCCGGACTGTTCCGGAAACATGCGAATCGAAGTAATGACCCGTTTCTGCTGGTCAAAATTCACTCCCTCCGCCTGGACCGTCATGTTGATCAGGTGATCAATCCGGGATTCGAGCGGAAGTCCGGTTTTGCGATCAATCGTGCACGTTCCGGCCGAATGACCATCACGAATCTGCAGCTGCACCGAATCCTGACTTGCCCCGGAAACGGCAACTGCGGGGCTGACTTTCCCCAGGATCTCCACCTTGGCATAGCTGGGATTGATTTCCCGGAGCGTGTAGGTGTTGTGAAGCGACATTGGAACAGGATCGTTGTAATTCCGCGACTTCGACCAATGTCCCCCCAGCCGGACAATCGTACCGCCATCCGGAGAGCTGGGATCGTAGGGAAGCAGCCCAATCGTGTCATCGACGAAATTGGCTATCCCATCCTGCCCGGAGTACTGGGCCAGAATTTCCGAGACGACCTGGGCTTTATGGCTGGGAACCATCGCCAGGCACTTTTTCATGAATTCATTGAAATCGACCACATCAGTAATTTTGTTATCCGGACCAACCCAGAAGGAAAATCCATTGTTGATCATTCCATGATAGACCAGCACATTATCCGGAACAGGATAGGGAGGATTCCGGGAATCATAGGTCATGGTCTGACCGTTGATCGTACTGGTGTACTGGACCCGGTTATACCGAACACCAAACCGCTTATTCTGATCACGGATTTCTTCCACCGTGATGGACATGAACAGGTCGATGTTTTCTTTGGATTCGAGCGGTCCCTGAATTGTGTTTTGAGTCAGTGTTTTTTCAACGGTTTTCTGCAGCGGGAAGCGGTCGCCCGGTTTCAGGTTGATGGCCAGTTCCGCCCGGGCTTCATTCGGGTCAGCGGGAGCATCATTGGCGAGCTGGTTGTCAGAGGAATCCTCCGACGTGGTAAACCAGGATTCATCAATGACTTCACCGGAATCGGGAGTCGAGTCCGCACAGCCACTCGACAGCAGGATCGCAACCAGCAGAGCACAAGAAACTCGACCATTGAGAAACCAACGGTCCTGAGGAATGCTGAGTGATCGCATCTTGCCCTCCCTGGCAAAATTTCGCTCGAACGTGTTCCGTTCGTCGTAAAGTATCCGAATTCCAATTCAGACGGGACACAGAACCAGGACGAGATCACTGCCCGGTTTCGGCATCATTTCCGCATTTCAGTACAGGTTATACGTCAGATCGGGATTCTGCGCAAAGGCCTATTTCCCTTCAGCACACTGCACCGTTCCGTCGAGAAACGGGAGTCGGCCGGTCATCTTCTCAGTAAGAGTAGTCATACTGGTAAGAATAGCCGGAATAGGGAAACGTCTGGTACTGGTAGTTGTAGCGGTAGAAGTAAGGGGGCGTTCCATAGTAGGGAGCCCCGTAGGGATACCGAAACTGCGGCTGATAGATGGGGCCGTAATAGGGACCGATTCTCGTGCCACCATATCCGTAATACTGGCTGTAGGAATGAGAATGGCCTGGATGACCGTAACCTCCGTAGGGGTAGGAGGTTCCGCCACTATAAATTCCCCTCCCGTAATCCCGGCTGGAATCGGAACGCCAACTGTACCGGTCTGATCCGAAGGACTCGATACCGGTGCTGAGTACCCCGCACAAAGCGATAACAAACATGATTCGAGACATCTGATCACCCGTTTCTTTCCCGCACTGAACTGAATCCTCTTCTCTTGATCATGCCCGATCTTTCACCATTCGCAATTGGAATTTAATCGCAGGAATTCAGATTCCGCAAAATTGCGACAACTGGAAGCTTCAAACTAAACCGCATGTTGTGTATTTCCCGCAAACCAGACTTGTCTGGTCCCCGGCAGGAAAGCGGGAATCTGAAAATACGGGAAAACCACTCTTCTCCCTGTTGCGGTGACGTATCGTTGTACGGTTCATGCGTTTCCGTGTGCCCTGTTTGTGCCCTGGGATATTCGCATTGAATCCCTCAGCCCCGCTGAGTGTGGAATCCGGTTTCCCACGATTTGAGCAACGGACATGCTTTTCAACAGTTTTACGTTCTGGTTGTTTTACGCGATTGTGCTGCTGCTGTACTGGCGGATGCGGCATCGCGGGCAGAACATTCTGTTATTGATCGGCAGCTACTTCTTTTATGGCTGCTGGGACTACCGGTTCCTCAGCCTGATTGCATTCTCCACCCTGGTAGACTATTACGTTGCCCGGAAGATCAGCGATTCTGACCGGCCATCGACCAGACGCTACTGGCTCTTCAGTTCCATGGTGACCAACCTGGGAATTCTGGCCTTTTTCAAATATTACGGCTTCTTCGCCGGAGAACTGGTTGCTTTAAGTGAAGCCGTGGGAGTTCCACTGCTGCTGCCAACCCTGCAGATTGTCCTGCCCGTTGGCATCTCGTTCTACACATTCCAGACGATGAGTTACACGATTGACGTGTACCGGCGCGATTGTGAACCGGCGCGAAACCTGCTCGACTTTGCCGTCTATGTTTCATTCTTCCCGCAGCTGGTGGCTGGCCCCATCGAACGGGCTGCCCATTTTCTGCCACAGGTCCTGAAAGAACGCCACTATCGAGCGGGGGATTTTGAGCAGGGGATGTCCCTGATTGTGCTGGGACTCTTCAAGAAAATCGTCATTGCGGACAACATGGCCGTCCTGGTGAATTCAATCTTCTCAACTCCAACTTCCGAGTTAAGCGGACTGGAAGTGCTGGTGGGCGTGTATGCGTTTGCTTTTCAGATTTATGGAGATTTCTCCGGTTACTCTTCCATCGCCCGCGGAATTTCCAAGTGGCTCGGGTTTGATCTGATGGTCAATTTCCAGCGGCCCTACTTTGCCATCGATCCGAGTGATTTCTGGCGACGCTGGCATATCAGCCTCTCACAATGGCTGCGGGACTATCTTTACATTCCGCTCGGAGGAAACCGTCGCGGCTCAGTGATGACCTACCGAAACCTGATGCTGACCATGGTGCTGGGCGGCTTGTGGCACGGCGCCAACTGGACCTTTATTGTCTGGGGCTTCATTCATGGCCTGCTGTTATGCGGTTATCGACTGCTCGCTCCCCGGTTTGCCGGTCAGAACTCCAATGATTCAATGTCCCGCCTGAATGGCCAGCGAATGGTCCAGATGGTGGTCATGTTTCATCTGATCTGTCTCACCTGGCTGTTGTTCCGGGCAGAAAACATTTCCCAGGCCAATACCATGTTGTGGCTGGTCTTCACAGACTGGGCATGGACTCCGACCGTCTGGCTGGTGCTGGGAATGCTGGTGTTCTGCGCTGGCCCACTCCTGGTTTACGAAGCATTTGAAGAATTCGGCACTCCGGAATGGAAAACCTTGCTGGATCGCTGGTCCTGGCAGGGAATGGCTTATGCCTACGCCATGTTGATGTGTATCTGTTTTCCTCCGCCTGCCGCCAGTTCGTTTATCTACTTTCAGTTTTAGTCGGTTCAGACATGAGCATTGCCCCGGAAATGACTGTTGCACCCGGCGAAAAAATCACTGTTTCGCCCAAGCCTGCTCCTGCGCGTTCGCAACACAGAATTGTGAAGGCACTGGTTGTGGTGGCCGTTGCCTTTCTGCTGCTGGAACTGCTGTTCCGCACCCAGGGAAATTTTCTCTCAAAGGACATTTCCCACCTGAAGTCTTTCGATCATCTGGCTGCCAGCCTGATGCAGCATGAGCCGAATGAACAGAGCGTTCTGTTCCTGGGAAACTCACTTACCCGATATGGAGTGAATCCAGAACTGTTTACTGATGAGATCAAAAAACAGACCGGGCTTCAGGTTCATCCAGGCAAAGTCAATCCCGATAACACTGCACTGGCCGACTGGTACTATGCCTATCGGCACTTCTTCTCTCGCGAGAACCGCAAACCGGATCTGATGATCATCGGCTTTGAAGGCGGGCATCTGCGGGATGCCCCCAGCCGTCATCTGGATCGGCTGGCCTACTTCTATTGTGATCTGAATGACTGGGAAGCTGTTCAGAAATATGATGCCCGGACTTTTGAAGAGCGTTTGTATTTCAGCAGTTGTTCCCTTTCGGCGGCTCTGGCCAATCGAGACCGGATTCAACGTCGCATTCTTGATGTGATCATCCCCCAGTATCGTGAGGGAATGGATCAGATGAATGAACGTCTGACTCAGAAAACGGCTCCCGCTGCTTCGACCGTCAGTTATCAGCGACTGGATGATTTGCTGACCCAGGCAGAGCATGATGGGGTTCGTGTTTTCCTGGCGGCGATGCCGGTCCCCGAGGCTTACACGTTTGACAAGGAACTGCTGGACTGCTGCCAGAAACATGCTGTCCCGCTGCTGGATTGTCAGTCTGTTCCCGGGATTCAGCTGGAGATGTTTTTTGATGGTCTGCACATGGATGAAGCCGCCTCTGAGCTTTACACAAAGTATCTGGCAGAAACGATCCGGCCCTATCTGAATTCACCGCCTGAGCGTCAGTTTGTCCTGCAGAACTGAATCCCTTTCACTGCACCCTGCTCTGATTTCATCTGAGGTCTGTGGCACGCTCAGAATGAATCGAAGCGGAATGATGGGCGTGGTTTCCGAAGCTGTTCATCGTGTCAGTTTCAAAATCAACTGGCTCAGAGATGAGTAAGCCGCGGATCTCTTTCTATTGAAGATTTAAAAGCAAACACCCGCGGCTAGCCCATTGCGGATCATGTTATGAGTCAATTTTCCCGTGCGAACAATGTCATCAACTGTTTCTCCATTCCCTTCGTGAGGTTGAAGCAATCTCACGAAACAAAAAAGGCACACCAGCCTGGTGTGCCTTTTTTGTTGTCAACTATGGTTGATCAGTAAACGCCGACCGTCGTGGTTTTAGCGAAGACGTGGTAAGGTCTCACGCCGCTCACTCCGTCCCAGGGATATTTTTCGTGTGGACGTTCCCGTTCCCCTTCGTCCCGTTCGAGGAAGCCGGGAATAAACAGTTCGTGCGTGAGTGTGTAGAGCTTCACCCGACCGGTCTGATCGTAACCAACGATTTTGGTGTGATCATCAAAATCGACGACTTCCACCACTGCTCGTGGTTGCGGAGCGTAGTAGGTGATTTTGAAGTTGTCTTCCGGGATAAACGGCTTCCCGCAGGCCAGTCCCATCAGCGTGTTGCCGTAGGTTGGCGTGATGTAAACATCGGGGCCGAGCAGTTCTTCGCGGGCGAAGCGGTACCACTGCTGTGTGAATTCCGTTCCTCCACAGAAGATCCCCTTGATTCCCGACTCGGCAATGCTGCTGCCTTCATCCATCAGCCGGAGGGCCAGGGCTTCGAGCAGTTTGGGAGTGGTGAACATGCACTGGATTTCATGTCCGGCGGACAGAATCGTGATGGCCTGATCGATCACGTGGGCACTGTATTCCTTGGCTTCGTCCACTTTTCCTTTCTTGAGCAGTTTCACCACCCAGCGAGGATCAAGGTCGACGCAGAAACAGATTCCGCCCCGTGTCTGACAGAGATGCTCAACGGCAAGTCGAAGTCGCCGTGGACCGGATGGCCCGAGCATCATCCAGTTGGCCCCTTTGGGAAAAGACTCATCCGGCAGGGTTTCGCTGAACTGTTCGTAATCGATCCGGAAATCATCCACCACGCAGCGGCTCTTGGGAATCCCGGTGGTGCCGCCGGTTTCGAAGACGTAGGTCGGTTTGTGCCACCACTTCTGGGGGAGGAATCTTCGCACCGGACCACCCCGCAGCCAGTCGTCTTCAAAGAGCGGGAATTTTTTCAGGTCATCAAAACATTTGATGTCCGTCAGGGGATTGAAGTCGTAGGTCTTGGCTTTTTCGAGCCAGAAAGGAGCCCCATGCTCCGGGTGAAAGTGCAATTGCACGATTTCCACAGTCTGCTCATCCAGTTTCTGGCGGGCAGCGGCACTCAGGCCGTTCAGGTCAGCGGTAGAGGTTGAGTCGCTCACGATGAGTATTCCACAGAGGTTTCAAAGTATCCGAAAACTCCAATACTTTAGGCCAACGCGAGGAAATTTCCAATTCAGACCGCTTGTGGAAGCCCTCAAACTGGCAACCCGCAATTCCAGAGCGGGAGTCCGTCTTGCCTCTGAAACGGCTTTTTCGTTAGAACATCGCTGTACGCACCAGGGAATCGGTGTGTCTGGGGACATGTTTTCTCTCCTGCCAGACGAGGTTGGGCATGGATGCCGCTTGGAACAAACAACGAGTTTTTACCCGGATTGGAAGACAATTCTGGCTTCGCTCCCGGTTTTTTGACCAGTTTTTCCTGGCCCTGACGGCTGTCTTCTGGGGAGATCTGTTCCTGACCACCTGGGGAACGGGTGCCCTCTCCGGGATTGCAGCTGGACTCGGAATAGCGGGAGGTCTGCTGATCTCACGCCGCCCGGTTACTACACCCCGCTGGCTCGCTCCCGCGATTCTGGCTGGTCTCACCCTCAGCAGCCCGGTGTGGTGGCCCGCCTGGTGCGGACTGATTTCGGTTGCCGGATCTGGTTCCAGTTTTCTGGGAATGCTGGGACCAGTTGCCCTGCAATCAGGATTGATTACTGTTTTGTTCTGGCTGGCACGCTCCAGTTCATCACTTTCCGGACGCAAAAGTGCGGAAGCCTGGACTGGACTGAGTCTGGGAGTCATTTGCAGCGGCCTGATTCTGGGTCCGTTTGTTCCACTCTACTGGCTGGCTTGTGCTGGAGTCGTATTGCGAACAGTGTTTGCTGTTCTGAACAGCTGGCGAACCCCATTGCCTGGCTGGGTCCTATCTCCGTCTGGAACTTCTGCATCGAAATTTATCCAGAATACGGAACTCCGTCATTTGCTGCTCCCCTTACTGGCAGGCATCCTGGCTCCTGCGTTGTGGCTGCATCTGATGTCGCTGCAGGCGCCAACCACTCTGTTCTGGTACGGCTGCATGGCCTCGGCATTGCTGGGTCTTGCGGCCGGAGCACGTGGTTCCAACTGGTTTGGAATGTGCAGTGGATTGATCTGGTTTGCCGTAGCCGTCGCAGCCTTTCCGTTGTGGATCCGTTACTACCTGTTTGTCTCCTCGTA
Organism: Planctomycetaceae bacterium; assembly: GCA_020426065.1. Classification (GTDB taxonomy): domain Bacteria; phylum Planctomycetota; class Planctomycetia; order Planctomycetales; family Planctomycetaceae; genus Rubinisphaera. The sequence continues at coordinate 12,571 of JAGQQT010000012.1, forward strand.
TGTTTCGTCGGTCAGCCTCTCGACATTCCTGCGCGTATTGGCTTTGACCTGTTTCTGGTTTCCGTGGGGAGTGATGCTTGGCAGAACTTTCCAGAGCCGAGTTACCCGCACGGTTCGTTCCGGACAGGTCCTGGCATTTTTGCTCGCAACTCAATGTTCATGGTGGTTGATTCCCAATGTGAGCACCGCGGGCATTCTGTCCGTGGGAATCCTCTGCTGGCTGGGCCTGGCTTATCGGTTCGATTCCCCTCGCAGCAATTCGACAGCGTCTACCAGTATTCAGCGATTTCTCCCCTACGCCCTGCCCTGTGCGGTACTGCTTGCGGCGGTGGCGACTCCCTTCACTTTTGACAGCATCCTGGCGACTCGTGCCCTGTATTCGACCTACGCGTTCCAGTCCTGGAGCAACGGAACTCCTCTGGATCAGCTGAATGGTCTGGATGATGGACGGCTGATCCAGGAAATCACATCAACCGATGGCCGAATCAGTTTCTGGAAGCATCAGGGAACTCATCTGCAGATCCGAAAGAATGGAATTCCGGCCGGTCGAATCAGTCTGAATGATGGGCTTGCTCCTCAGCCGACAGGTTCGCTGCTGTCTGCGGTGCTCCCCCTTTCCATTCATGAATCTCCCCGGAACGTGTTACTGGTTGGCATGGAAGCGGGGCTGGGACTTCAGACCACGCTCGAATTCCCCGTGATGCAGGTTGTCTGCACGGACAAAAATCCGGTCATGTGGCAGCAGATGCAAAACGGCCAGTGCGGGCCAAGCGTGCAGCAATCCACCACAGATGACCGGGTCCAGTTCATTGCCTGTGCCTCCAGTCTGCTGCTGCCAACAGAAAATCATTCCTTCGATGTCATTCTGGAATCACCCGGACATTCGGCCAGTTATGCCAATTCAGCCAGTTATCATCTGCCACATTATCGAGCGATGGCAAATCGTTTGAGTGAGCATGGATTGTATTGTCAGCGGTTTGTGTTCACTGATTACGGCCCAGAAGTGATTCTCAGTCTCGCACTGACCCTCGAGCAGACGTTCGGATATGTGACCGCCTTTGACACCGCTCCCGGTGAGCTGCTGTTTGTGGCAGCCCGTACCCGGGAAGATGTTCTGGCGGCCGGGCTGATTGACCGAATCTCCTCACCGCAAGTGAGCCGCAGTCTGGCACATGTGGGCTGGGACTGGTCGGTTGCGATGAATCTGGCCCGGTTTGAAACAGAGGATCTGATTTCTGGAACAGCACCTGCGCTGGCCTCTGCGTTCTCCGGAACGATGGCATTTGGTCGCTGCACGGAAATGATGCGTTGGGGTGACAAGTGGGGCGAGGTGCGAAACCTGCTGGCCCAGCATCCCAAGCGACTGCTCGACCACTATGCCGAAGAAAAGAAAATGGAAGACGTCCTGCGTCGTCTTTCCGATATTGCCGCTCGCGAGCGCGTTCTCAACGAAAATCCGGATGAATTCTGGGTCTATCGAACCTCTGTCAAAAAACGGTTGCAGGACAATCCCCGCTCGGTCATCAAGCCGGTCAAAGGGGAAGGAATCAAGCATGTCCGGCATCCGGACGATGAACGTCGGCTCGAATACTTCGAAGCCCTGGGCCTGGCCAAGCAGACGCATCCTGTTTCGCTGGAACAGTTGCTGAATGTTGAGCAGTTTGAATCCCCTTACGATCCGCTGATCAGCCACTTCCTGCATGCCGAACTGGCCAAGATGTATGAGCAGTGTGAACCGGCTGAACCGGAACGGGAACTGGGACACTGGCTGTACGCAGTCTACTACGGTGGACGGCAGGAACGTTCGGTTCGAGGGATTCATCGAGCGGTAGAACTGCTCACCAGTGAAGTCAATCTGCCCGCCGAAGAACGTTACGACCATCTCAACGCCCTGCTCGAAATCCTGCAGGCCCGGTGGCATATGCGGCGAGGTAAAGCGGATATTTCACAACCTGTGCTGATGATTGATCTGCAGGACTCTCTGCAGGCCAGTCAGAGTGCGCTGGAATGCATGCACCAGATTGCGATGGAAAATCACTTCGATCTCAACCAGACGCAAAGCCGGGAAGATCACCTGGAGCGGAGCCTGGTCCGCATGATTCGCAGCTATCGCACCGAACTGCTGGCAGCTGCCTCCCGCACCGCTCCGCCAACTCCGCCAGCCGAGGCGAAGAACGAGAACTGATTGTCGGGTATGCCGGTTTCCAACCCGCCGGATCGAACGATTGCCATTCCCTCATTGATAGGTGTTCCCAAATCCCCTCGCCCCTTTGGGGAGAGGGTCAGGGTGAGGGGATTGTGCGTTTGATTTTTAAAACGCTAATTCATCTCTCATTGCCTCATGACCCCCTCATCCGCCTTCGGCACCTTCTCCCCCAGGTGGGAGAAGGGACTTATAGTAATGCATTCTCCCGATCAGGGTGCTTGCTGGCGGTCTGTCAGCATCTGGCCAACTCGCAGGATCGAGCGTCCCTGGTCGGTGGCGAGGATGATGTGGTCGACATCAATCTTTTCAATCGTGCCTCGAAATGCCCCGGCCCGTAGCTGCTGACCAGTCTGCAATTGGGTGCGATTCTCCACTTCCCGGTCACGGAACCAGGCGGTCCAGAGGTCATCGGTCTGCAGGCAACCGACCAGCTGAGTTGTCAGTTCGGCATCACGCTCCACTTTCACAACAATGTTCGTTGACGCTTTCAGTGGTGGAGCACCGGAATCATAAACGCTGACGCTCAAGGTAACCGTTGAGCCAACCTGCGAGTCTTCAGGAGTCCAGCGGATCTGTCCGGAGCGGGAATCGACCGTGGCGGAGCGGGGTGGATTTCCTTCCAGCTGAAAACGGAGCGGCTGGGGTGGCTGATCGGGATCGGAAGCCACCAGGGTTCCCGTCCAGAGACGATTGGGGTAGGCAAGCTGCTCCGGCAGAGACTGCAGCACCGGAGGTTTATTGGGGACACGGATCTCAATCACAACTGTCTGCTTGAGGATCTGATCACCCGGCTGAATGGTGGCAACCACTTCCACGGGGTATTCACCCAATGCGATATCTGCTGCAGGTGCCCATTTCAGCAGCGAGGCTGACCGATCAAATTCACAACCCGCAGGTACTGTTCCGGACAGTGCGATCTGAACCGTCTGTTCCGGAGAAATCCCTGATGTTTTTACCGGGGCAGAAACCGGCTGACCCGGAGCAATCATAATTCGAGGTTGCACAACCAGTGTGGGCTTCAGGATCACTTCTGGCGGAGATAAAGAGAACGGTGATTGCCTTGCCAGCAGCTTCCAGAACGGTTCCTGTTCTTCCGGCTTGAAATCCGGGAACTGTTTCCGCGTGGAACTTTTCAGAGAGAGTGCTTCCACGGTCAGACTGACATCGTAAGCATCTCCCGGCTCGATCGAACGGCTGATGATGCGAGTCCGTTCGAGGCGATGCAGCATTCCGGCCGAATCAAATCGTTCCAGGAATCGGGCCATGCCTGCCGAGTTGACTACACCTTCGACCCGGGTCTGTACGGTGAAACCGAGATCCGCATAGCGGGCGATTGTTCCGGGGGTCACTTCAAAAGACTGCCAGCCGGATTGTTCGAGCTGGTCTGTCAGCCAAGCGGTATAACTGCGCTGAGCTTCATAAGGATCAGCTGGCAGAGCCGCTGCATAATCCTCTTTCAGCTGTTTGGAGGCGACCAGGATTTTTTCCTGTTCCAGTTCCTTCTGCTCCAGGGATTTGTTCAGGGCCTCGATATCCTGCCGCCGCTCTTCGAGCGGTGAGAGGAAACGGGAAAGCAGAACAGGTCTGGCCCACCAGAACACAACCACGGAAAGAAGTGCAATCAGAAGGATTTTTTCTCGCTGTTGCATGATTATGGCCTCCGGACTGTGCGAGCAGAACGCCCGGATGGTTTGAAACGGGACAGCCGCTCCTTCTCCGCTGCGGCGAGCATGATTTCCAGATCCAGATCGAATTCCAGCGGATAGTTCGCCTGCTGCTGACTGCGGATCACCGGAGATTTGACGACCCAGCCAGCAGAGGCCAGTTCTTCAGAAAACGTCTCGATGACCTGTCGGGATTTTGCGATTCCGCTGAGCTGAATTCGCGTTTCCACTTCTCCCGTCAGAGGAAAACTTTGCCAGCTGGTCAGCACGAGTTGAGTCCGATCCGGCATGCGGTCCACCAGCTGGCTGAACGTGTCCTGGGGATCAAAGGAGTACCAGCGGAAGGATTCCAGCGTATCTGCCACCTGGACGAGTTTCCCCTCCGATTTCAGAAACTTGTCCACTTCCTTAGTGCGTGCCTGCAGTTTTTCGATCTGATCATCCAGTGCTGCCAGTTGTCCCCACCAGGCCAGGTAGGCAATGATCAGCAGCCCGCAAACACCGGCAATCAGGCCGATTTTCCAGACCTTGGCCATGTCCCGCTGCTCGATGGTCTGACGGGGATTGGCAAAATCCAGGGAAGCGGTTGAGGGAGCAGACTGTTTCAGCAAAGCACCCAGCAGGGGAGTGAATGCATTGAGGGAAACGGACTGTTCATTGAGTTGAGCGGCAGGAAAATCAAAGTAGTCAGGATGCATCAGCGGCAGGACCTGGAGATCCAGAGAGGATCCAATTTGTGCCAGGTCGGCCTCGTTTAAAACGGCTTCCTCCTGCAGGATAGCCATCTGCGGAGGGAAGTCCTGTGCATTGGCAAGTTCGAGCCTACGGACTTCGGCCACCAGTTCCCTCGTCTGGATGGGAGCGTGTGCATCGCGTCTTCGCAGCAGACTCCCTTCCAGCTGGCGGTTCCGCACCAGCATCGTTTCGATGCGATCCGGTTCGGTGGCACAGAGAATTCCATGATTTGAAAATGGGTGCGAAGCTGGCTCGGATTTGATGGCCAGTTCCAGCAGCGTGAGAGAGGAGAGAGAGATCGACCCAAGTTGCCAGTTCCAGCGCGAGGCAAAGTGAGCGAGGATCCGTTCGAGTTCATGACTGATCACACCTGCCAGAACATGGAGCTCGCTGTTGTGATTCCGGTTGGCGGGCGGGAGAAAATCTACGATGGACTCCTCTCCCCGCGTGGCAAGTTGTGCTGACATCTGAAGCTGAACGGCCGCCGGGAGTTCTTCCAGGGGAATGGGAGGGAATTCCAGTTGACGCAGCGTGACCCGGTCACGAGGCAGGACAACTTCAACCTTCACATTCTGCCCGGCATCGGCCAGCATCTGGTAGATCTCGCCGGGTTGTGAGACGAGCCATTCGGCCAGCTCGCCTCCTGAACGGGAACCGTGACAGAGTGCATCGGGCACAGAGAGTTCGGCAGCGTGCAGAATCTGCCAGCGCGTGCCAGTCTGCTGAGCAACCAGCAGTCGCAAGTGCGGGAGATCCCAATCGACAACAAGATGAAAATCTGACATGAGGCGAGGCGAAGGTTGTTGAATCTGTCGATCGTGATCCAAGCCGGAAAACCGGCTGTCTAAACTGAAAACGAAACCGTCAGGGGATGATCTGATCCTGCTGGAGCAGGGTGTCTACTGAATAACCTGGCCCGGCTGCGGTCAGGTTGCGGTGCATCAGGATGACAGGTTCAGGCCCGGCCAGATCGACCACGGCTTCGATTCTGACAGTTGGTCCACCTGATTTCCAGAACCCAATCGACTGAAATCGGTAGGTTCTGCTACGTGCGGTCAGAAATGGTTCGAGTTCGACCAGTCCTGCCACATCAATCTGGCCATTTTCGAGGAGTTCCGCTGGAGAAACCCAGGTCCCCTGCCCGGCCAGAATCTCATCGACCAGTGCTTCCGGAATGTTCGGCAGACTGGCCAGCACCTCGTAAGGGGCATGATTCAGATCAATCCGACCGGACCGGGATTCCCCTTCCACGGTTGTGATCATCCGCTCCAACTGATCCACGAATGAAAGATCATCTGTCGTCCAGGGGCTGAGAATCGTTTCAGTGCCCGTATTCACAGCGACCCCAATCAGTTCGTAGGGGGACTGCAACTGATACAGGCCACTGATCTGACCTCCCTGAGTGCCGCCGGTTCCACCAGCTCCGCCGCCACCAGCACCGCCAGTTGAATTGTTTGAACTTGAGGAGGACGTGACGGACTGAGACTGAACCTGCATCACACCCGTGCTGCTTCCTCCACCTGATCGACTGCTGCCTCCTCTGCCAGAGGAACCAGAGTTGGAGCCCGACGAAGGGCTGGACTGGCTCCCTGTGCCAGTGCCCGATGAGGAATCGGTCGGCGAAAATTCCTGAACTCCGGATGAGTTCCCACTGCCAGAGTTTCCTCCACCTGAAGACCGATTTCCACCGCCAGAGCTACTGCCGCCTGAACTACTGCCACCACTGGATCCGCGTTGTATCAGATTCCCTGAGCCACCACTTCCTCCACCGCCACCACCGCCTCCGGAGTTACCGCCGCTCTGCTGTTGTCCCTGTCCGTCTGCACTCTGTGGACCGTATTGCCGGTACAGAATGACAAACTCTGCCAGATCGTCTCCGAACTCCGCTGCCAGGTCGGATTGCAGCTGATTCAGGTCAGAGTTATTGAGATTGATTCGGGGATTTCCATCAGACTGCAGGTTGTTTTCCCGGCTCCACAAGGTCAGATACTCCGACCAGCCCGGAGTCAGAGTTCCATCCTCATCATCGATCGGTTCGCGCAGGTTCCCGTCATCCTCTTCCGGATCGAGCAGACCGTTCCGGTTTGCATCTTCCCCATGGAGCAATTCGGCCGTGATTTCAGGTATGGCCAGCAGGTCATCCAGCGAAGTGAGAGGTGCGTTCCGAACCAGAAAGTCTCCAT
>JAGQQT010000130.1 GCA_020426065.1 Planctomycetaceae bacterium
TCCGCTCAGTCACTTTATAGAGTTGGGCCTGCTCCTGTACAAAATCACCGGACTCCGTTTGAACTCCCATTAGATTCAAGAGTGTGTTGAGACGCTGATTTCGTGACAGGACCGATTGCGCCTCCCAGAACTTCTGAAACTGACTGAGAGGATCGGGTGTGTTCAGATCCGTAAATTCACTCAGAGTGGCCGTTCGATAGTTTTTCTGTTCATAGTTGAAATTGTGGCCAGTGCCGTCCGTTTCCTGCAGGAATTCAGAGAGTCGAACAAACTTCCCCAGGATTGGTGCCCGCTCATGAATGCAGATCAGGTCGTTCAGCCACGGATTTTTCACACGGGGCCAGTGAGCCAGTACGAGGCAGGAGACATGGTCATGATTGATGGCATCAGAAAGTCGCTCCGGGATTTTGAGCAGGCTGCGGGCATTATCAATCGAAATCGGCAACCGGGAAATGGCTTCGACGGAGGCTCCTCCCCTGCTCTCCCAGGCAAAATGGCTCTGTTCATCTTCTGGATAAACGCCGGAATCCATCGCCAGATGATAAGCGGCATCAATGCCATGCTTTTTCAGCAGCAGTGGGACCTGGCTGGATAATCCAAAGGTGGAACGTCCCCAGGCTTTGGCTGCATGCCCCACTGCCTGCTGACAGACCTCCCCTCCCTGGCGCAGTTGCCAGTTGAGAGCCTGCAATGAAAGTAATGGGGTTCTCGATTCAAACAGTTCTCCACCAGTCAATTCCAGATCACCAGAGTCGAGTCCCTGCTGAATGATGTTTGCAGATTCCGGAGTTGCCGCTTTGATCTTCTGCCAGTTTTGAGCGGTGCCCAGGATTGTGACTCCATGACCAGGCCGATGCAGACTTTGCGCGTCTTCAGGGCTCAGCGTTTCTCCCAGCAGGCAGAAGTCAACCAGGTGGGTTTCGACTGCGTAAAATTTTTCTCGACTCTCAAGCAACTGCTCACACGATTCCCGAAACAGGCTGTCAAATTTCTCGGAATCATTGGGAGCGGAGATCAATGCCACCGCCGCCTCGACAACCAGTTCTTCGAAGCGGGTTTCCTGAATGTTTTCGTAGTGATACATCAACTGGGAAAGGAGCGAAGTCAGCAGGTACGTGACCCCCAGTGCACAAAAACGCTGTTCATTTCTGGCAACGGCATCCAGCAAAGCCGGAGAGATTTCCAGTTCCAGTTTCTGCTGCACCAGATTCTGCACTGCCTCACTGCTGGAGATCGTTGAGTAAATGGCGGAGCGATCCTTGTCGATCAAAAACTGCAGCAGGTCCGGATTGTTGATGTACCAGTCCGGACTGATTTTCTCTTTACTGGGAGGCGGGATCAGATAAACCCCCTCCGCCGAGGTGACTTCCAGCGAAGCAGCTGCTTTCCAGGCAGGGATATGCCGGGAGGCTGCCAGCAGGAAGGGATGAAAGGCAACGGCATAGGCGTGGAGAAAGGTGGCAGACTCTGCCTCAGAGAAATCGCGGGCAATGTCTTCCAAATGCCAGGAAGGGAGAACCACTGTGGGTTGCCAGTACATATCAGAACATCCGATCATTTCTACGGAATGACGAGAGATGGATTTGAATTGGGAACATGCCTGCTCACTCATATTCCCGCTACCAGCATAGTCAATTTTGGGTTTCGTCTCCCGTGAACCGGCTGGGGTGGACCAGAATTCGTGGTGAATTGGTTCCCCGAAATGCAGATGCTGTTGATCTGCAGGCAAAACTGCCTCCATTCTGGGCACTGGAGACAATGGTCCGATTTGAAGAAATCAATATCTGGTCTACTGACCCCTGTTTTTATACCGGAGAAATGAGCCGAACCGGATCAGACTGAAGTTCATTGCCACACGGCACAAACTTTGCACATGTAGAATCAGGGTCTGGTTGAATGGGGCAGATCCTGTATCAGGACCGTCTGATTTTGGTTGTCGATGTGTTGACAGGTCGATTTTCCACAATCATGCGAGCCTGACTTCTCAGCATTCTTGAGATGCTCAGTCTATTGGAAAGTGGTCGGAGGTATGGCCGAGTTGGTCTGCGTAGGTCAGTCTCGGGCGAGCGCCCATGCCTTCGACCCTTTCCGAAGACTCAGTTCAGATTGTAAACTGATCCCTTAATGCTTACCGGGATCAATTTCTAGAGTGAACCGCTCCTTCACCTGCTAGTCTGTGAAGAATTCGCCGGGTTCAATTCCACTCAGAAAAGGATACCCTTTTCAAGAACCTGCTCTCTATCTGACCATTTCTGTATGAATACGAAAACAGTCCGCGTCTGCAGTTTTGAGAGTCGCCGTCAGAATGAGATGCGGACTCTCATTGAAAAATTTGGCGGGGTTCCCAGCGTTGCTCCTTCCATGAAAGAGGTTCCGCTCCAGGAGAATACCCATCTGCTCGAGTTTGTTGAGCAACTGCAGGCGGGTCAGATTTCTGTCGTCCTGTTCATGACGGGCGTGGGAGCCAAAGCCCTGTTTGATGCTGTGGCCAGTCTGGCAGACTGGGATCGATTCCAGAATCTGCTCAATCAGCAAACCATCATTGTGCGTGGGCCCAAGCCTGTCCCGGTATTGAAAGAAGCCGGAATACATATTGATTTTCGCGCCCCGGAGCCAAACACCTGGCGGGAGGTGCTGGGATTGATTGATGAACAGCAGATTCTTCTTCATGGAATAACGATTGCCGTGCAGGAATATGGCAAACCAAATGAGCAGTTTTATGAAGAGTTACGGCATCGTGGAGCGGAAGTTTATCCGGTGCCGGTTTACTGCTGGGATTTTCCCGACGATCTGGCGCCTCTTCAGGCAGTCATCCGGGAAGCGGTCGAGAATCCTTTTGATCTGGTCATGTTCACGAGTGCTCAACAGGTGGAGAATGTGCTCGCCGTCTGCGAATCACTTGGTTTGAAGGACCAGTGGTTGAAATCCCTGGAGAAATCATTGCTGGTTTCAATTGGTCCCACCTGCAGTGAGAGAATGCTGGAAAGTGGCCTGCGCGTTGATCTGGAGCCGTCCCATCCGAAGATGGCTCACATGGTTCGCGAAGCCCTGGCTGCCTGTCAATCCTCTTCGAGCCCTTTGGGGAATTGAAACTCCAGAAGTGGCCTGTTTTTGTTGAGCTTCAGGTCAGCCCAATGTTCCAGATCGTCTGCAGAAAAGACGGCGACGGCAGCGGTCCGAAATTTTCGCCACTCTCCGGACCATCTTTCTGCCAGCATTTCCAGGCCCGGATTGTGAGCCAGCACCAGTACCGTATGGTACCTGTCCTGAACGGTCTGCAGGACATTGACGATGTCATCCGGTGAGCCGCAATACAGGTCACTGACAAGTCTCAACTCCACTGGAGTTTCGTACGCTTCCTGCCAGAGTCGGAATGTTTCCTGAGTACGAACGGAGGGAGAACAGAGACAGTAATCAACAGCCAGCTGTTGTTCTCGCATCCACTTTCCCATGCGAGGTGCCGATTCCCGACCCCTGCGATTGAGCGGGCGTTCAAGATCGGCGACAGCTGATTCTTTCCAGCTGGATTTGGCGTGCCGCATCAGGAGGATTCGACGCATGTTGATTACTCGTAAATAGGGCAAAAAGTATTGAAGGCAGACTGGCAGAAATCACCGGGATCGTTGAAGCGGCGGTTCTGATTCAACGCAGAGATCTGAGCCATCTGGTCCTGAGTCAGAGAGAAGTCGAAGATCGCAAGATTTTCCCGCAGTCGATTGGGGTTTTCTGTCTTGGGAATTATTGCAGTCTTTCTTTGCACTCCCCACCGAAGCACAACTTGAGCCGGAGTTTTGCCAACTTCCGAGGCAATACTTTTTACAACCGGTTGTTCGAGGACGGAGTCACTAGGCCGGGCCATATCCAGTGAAACATAAGAGAGAGCGCCGAGCGGCGAGAAGGCCGTGACCGCGATCTGTTCCTGGTGACAATACTGAATCAGTTTTTCCTGGGTGAGATATGGATGAGATTCAATCTGCAGGACTCCGGGACGAATCCTGGCAGAGTTGAGCAGGTCACGAATCAATGAAGTTCCGAAGTTGGAAATCCCGATGGTTTTGACCAGGCCAGAGTCGACCAGTTCTTCCATCGCCTGCCAGGTTTCGGAGATCGGAATCGCTGCAAATTTCATCTGTGGATTGCCAGCGGCGGGATCAAAAAACCAGCCGGGAGGATAACGTTCTTCAATCGGGACATAAGCCTGGGCTATCGGGAAGTGAATCAGGTACAGATCCAATTCATCCAGACCAAGATCCGTCAGAGTTTTTTTGACGGCCGGAGCAACATGTTCGGGAGCATGATAGGTGTTCCAGAGTTTGGAAGTGACCCACAGGTGTTCCCGTTTGCATAATCCGGACTGGATGGCAGCAGCAATTCCTTCACCGACATACTTTTCGTTTCCGTAGTCACAGGCACAATCCAAATGCCGATAACCGGCACGAATAGCTTCCTGAGTCATCTGGGCAGTGCGATCCTCGCTCACTTTCCAGAAACCGAATCCGACCTGAGGAAGAGAAAGTCCGTTGTTGAGTGAAAGATGATCCAAGATTTCGCTCCAGTAGTGATGATGGAAACAAATGTTTGCATTGATTCCGGTGTCAATTTCCTGTTTTCAAGTTGCCACTATGCCACGAGCGGGAGTGCGAATTCCACGCCAGTCGGGAAGGTCGGCCAGTTGTGGTTCAATATACAGGTGATGCCACAGCTGAGTCGACAAAGCGGACATTAAACCGGTATCGAGGACGTACCGTCGCAGTGATCTGGCACGACCTTTCTGGACAACCTGGATGGCTTGCTCAATTCCCTGCGGAGAGAAATAGCCGGTTCTGCGGATCGACTCCGGACTGAGCAACTGCCGGGCCCATGGGGGACTGTTCTCTCCCAGAAAGTTCTGCATCAGGTGAGCGCGGAACATCGTTTTCGGACGCCCGGCAATCTGTTTCGGGAGAGTGTGAGCGGCCACTTGTCTGAGGAGCCATTTGTTCGTGTTGTTTCTCAACTTCATGTTGGGAGGGATTTGCGAACAGAACTGAACCACGTCTTCATCCAGGAAGGGGAACCGTCCTTCGATGGAACTGTTCATCGTGATGCGATCCCCTTTTCCGGCCAGCAGCAGGCCAGGAAGCATGATCTTGAATCCGGCATAGAGAGACTGATTCAAAGAGGACCACTTGCGAATCCGGTCAGAGCAGTTTCCAGGCACATCTTCATAAGGCGTGTAGTCTCCAATGGACTGCCACATTTCCCGGGAAAAGAGAACTTCGCGCGCCTGTCCCAGCAGTTCGTAAGACATCTGCTGAGCTATTCTCAGACCGTGGAAAGCCTGCATGGGATGCTGGTGAGCGCGGCTTCCCCCGGCAAGTAGAGGTAACATCCGCCGAAACAGGCGGGCAACTGGCTGGCCTGGTGTCTTCATCTTCTGGTTGAGACGGAACCAGATGTAACCAGCCAGAAGTTCGTCCGCTCCTTCTCCGGTGAGCGCGACACGAAATCCTTCCTGGCGAACCCGAGCGGCCAGTCGCATCAGGCAGGCTGCGGAAGTATCAAACATCGGACCCTCTGCGGCTACGATCAGTTCCGGATATGCATTCGCAATATCCTGCGGCCCGATTTCCAGGACATTCAATGGACAGTTGAGAGTCTGTGCAGATTCTTCTGCTTCGAGGCGTTCATCGACTGGCCCTGATTGTGCGACGGAAATTGTAAAGGCTTGAATCGGGGATTTCCGCACACGGGAGACCAGCCCGAGAACTGTTGTCGAATCCAGACCGCCACTCAGATAACAGCAGACCGGGACATCGCTGAACAATCGACGCTCGACTGACTTCTCCAGCAGTTCGGTCAGTTGTGCTTCTGCCGCCTGAGCGGAAAGCTGCTGCTCATCGCCCGCATCCGGAAAGTCGAGATCCCAGTAGCAACGTTCCCGAATGTGGCCATCTTTCACAACGAGTTGATGCCCCGGCGGAAGCATCTGAATATTTTGGAAACAGGTTCGCCGAGTCGGCATGCAGAAGAAATTGAAGAAGTAGTCGAGTCCCAGCCGATCTGGCTGGGGAGTCACCATGCCGCTCGCCAGCAATCCACGTATCTCGGAAGCCCAGAGCAGCCATCCATTGGAGATGGTGTAATAGAGAGGAGCAATTCCTGCACGATCCCTGCCCAGCAGCAGTTTCCGCTGCCGGCTGTCCCAGATGCAGGCCGCAAACTGTCCTTTGGCATTCAGGAAGACATCTTCGCCTTCCTCTTCATACATGTGAGCCCATAATTCGGTATCACAATGTGTTTTGAATTTGTGGCCCCGCTGGAGGAACTGCTCCCTCAGAATGGGATAATCAAAGAGTTCTCCATTGAAGGCGACATGGATCTGCCCATCTTCATTCGAGATCGGCTGGCGACCATTGGCCAGGTCGATAATGGAGAGGCGTCGAGCGGCCATGGCCACGCCGGGCTCGCTGAAGTGATGCTGGTCATCCGGGCCGCGATGCCAGATGGCTTCGGCCATGTCAATCAGAGTGGACTCCGGGAACGAGCGTGTTCCCTCAATCGATACCGCTCCGACAATTCCACACACTGATACGTCTCTCTGAATCGAGCTGCAGGACCTGAGATGCCAAGCCCTTAGCTTAACGCAGAATCAGTCGATCGTCAGGTGAAACGAAGAGGCTTTTTGCCGAAAAGCGCAGAAGCAAGTTCATGTGAACATTCACTTTGCGTGAATTCTTCAACTTGAACAGGAAGCAAACTGGCGTTCCTGCTCATCAGGACAGACAGGCAATTCATACGAGTACTAAACTGCTCGCAGCAGGCAGGCAGCGCTCTGGCCCATAGATGTCCGGTTCACGCTCAAAGCGATCGAATTGCTGAGCGAGCGGACCTGATCCCGCACCACATTCAATCGACAACCTGGATCTGGAGTTTCGTAGTTGAGAGTGACCGGCAATTCCCGATGGTGCAAAGCCAGAATGGATCCAGCCAGCTCAACCGCTCCGGTTCCGGCATCAAACTGGCCGAAATAACTTCCCAAAGCGATGACGGGTAGTTGAGCGGCAGCCGAGCCGAGTGCCCGATGATAGGCAGCTGCTTCGACCACATCGTCTCGTTGAGTGCTTTTGCCATGGGCATTGATATGGCCGATTTCTTCAGCTCGCAATCCGGTTTGTCTCATCACTGACTGGATGGAGCCCACCAGACCGGGAGCATAATGCGGGGTCTGGGTGATACGTCCATCGCATCCAGAACCAACAGCCAGAACTTCTGCATAGATGGAGGCACCTCGACGTTTGGCATGCTCATAGCTTTCCAGCACAAACACGGCGGAACCTTCTCCCACAACAGTTCCATCCCGATCCCGATCAAAAGGTCGGCAGGCCCGTTCGGGATCATCTACGCGACGAGTCAGGCTTTCAAATGAGTTGAAGCGGGCAACGTCAAACGGATCGGTGGCCGAACTGCTGGCACCGACAATCATGCAATCGGCAGCGCCACGCTGAATGGAACCAATGGCTTCTGCCAGGGCAAGCAGTGCCGAGGATTCGCGGCTGGTGATTGTGTTATTGTGAGCCCGGGCATCGTGCTCGATGGCAACGTGGCAGGCAGGCATGTTGGGCAGTTGACGAAGCAGCCACAGTGGTGGGATTTTTCCCATCCGCTCTTCGCCCCAGCGGGCAAACTGGTTCAGGTCATTGACGGCAGAATCAGATCGTGCAGCGGCGACCAGTTCTTCTGGAGTTGAGGAGATATGCCCTGCTCCGAAGACCACGCCCAGGCGATCCGGGTCGACATCACCCATTCTCAGGCCCGCATCGTTCATGCTCATGCTGGCCGCGGCGACGCCCAGTTGGACATCCCGACTCATCACTTTGATGAATTTGCGGTTGTAGATGTGCTCAACCGGATCGAAGTCGTGGATTTCCGCTCCAATTTTGGAGGGAAGTCGTGTCGAAGGGACCGATTTCAGAAAGCCAATCCCCGAACGTGCGTTGATCAGGCTTTGCCAGAAAGCCTGTTTGCCGATCCCAATGGGAGAAACGACACCAACGCCCGTGATCACCACAGGTGTGCGATGTGAATGTAACATGTCCAGCCTGACCCATCTCGATGAACTGCCTGATCCCTGGAGTGGGCAGCAAATTCATCGCTGCGAAAAACGCAATGTTTCTTACGATTTCGTTTCGCTTGCAGTCTTGTCGATCAATCAAAGGTTGACTTTGACTGATCTTCATAAGGTAAGTACGAATCATTCAGGCCTTGGTCCTTGCCTGAAAGTTCGCTTGTGTTGTCCACTGTGTGAGTCTCGAAGACTGCACTCAGCCAACAATCACTGGTTTGCGATCCTGCACAAAGCAGCATCGTAAAGGTGGGAAATTTTGAGAATGGCCTCCATGATTTCTCATGTCACAGATCCCCGCAAACTGGTCCGTTTTCATACGGAAATCTGTGTCCTCCATTATGGCATCATTCCACCGTTTACAGCACGTAAACCGGCTGCAACCTGTAAAAATCAGCCACTTTCTCAACTTTCATTAACACGATCTGGACCCCTCCAGACAGAATTAACTCAAGTTAACAATCACAAATAGACTGTTCCTGATATTTCACCGCATATTCTCTATTCTGTCAAGTCCGAACTCTGGTCAAACGGTCGGATGGCCCCAGTTGTTCACTGCTGAGTGTGAATCTATGTATACTTATTTTCTGGAATTAAATCATCTGGTAAATCCTGGCTGAGACGCTCAAGCAGATCGCAGGATCGTTTTCCTGTTGGCTGCAGCAAGATTCGGCGTTCGGAATCTCCCAGCGATTCAATATTGATTTCCAGGTAGTCCTGGGGAAGGACCTCCGGGTATTTGTTTGACCATTCCACCAGGGAGATCGCCTTCCCTTCCAGCAATTCCTCGATTCCCAGTTCGTACAGTTCTTCCGGGGATTCAATGCGGTACAGGTCCAGATGGTGGATCATCTGGTCTCCCAGATAATGCTGAATCAGAGAATAGGTGGGGCTGCTGACGGCATTTTCATCAACACCCAGAGCCTCAGCAAATGCCCTGCTGAAGGCGGTTTTGCCTGCTCCCAGTGTTCCATTCAGGGCAATGACTGTCCCGGGGGGGGCCAGCAGGGCCAGATGTCTGGCCAGTTTTTCGGTGCGGGAAAGGGAATCGCTGTGGTAGTGGTAAGTCATGAGTTGTCTGTTCGGAATGTGGAATCATGCAGGGCGATGTTGCTGGCCTGGTTTGATCAGGTGGATTCTGTGGAATGTTTTCGGGCGTTGGTTTTCTGTGAAGAGATGGCTCGTTATGCTGTCCAGTCTTATCAACGACTGGTGATGATTTCATACTCATGACCATGCTCAAG
>JAGQQT010000131.1 GCA_020426065.1 Planctomycetaceae bacterium
CGTTTTCCCTTTCAATGTCACGGCTTCTTTCGTCCATTGTAACGGCAGACGATCCACAACTTTGGCCAGATAGGAATTGCTGGCCGGGTCTCCAAACAGAATCAGATGGGAAGCGGCTGCCATTTCAGGAGTGACCGCCTGATCGTCCACGACAATTGCATCTCCGCGAAAGTGTCTGCGCCATTCCTTGATCATGCGATCCATTTCTGCCTGGGCAAACTGCTGCGTGGCTGGATGCCAGCCGGTTCCGGTCGGCCGGACAATGACGAAGGCGTCCATGAAGGCATCATCGATTGGCCCCTGCAGGTTGTGCTCCTTTTTCAGGGTTTCTGCAGAAGGCTCAGTGATGACAACCCAGCCACGATTGGTCCATCCCAGTCGGCAGGACAAGGATCCATCGGTCATTGGACCGGGAATGCGGAGTGTCTGAGGAGCGGTCAACCGTCGTTGACGGGCCTGTGATTCGATCCGGACCTGAATGGGAGCGACTTTGGATAAAGGGCAACTTCCCGCTGAAAAGTTGAGTTCAATCTCCGTGATCCCTGAAAGATTCAGTTCCACCAGATTTTGTTCCGGCAGCAGGCGAGCATGCAGTCTGGCCTGTTCCCAGTGCTGATCCAGTCCTGTGACATGAATCCAGTGAGCCCGATTGTATTTCAGAGTGTAAGTGGCGAAGTGGATATCGAGCGGAAGGTCTCGCGTGGAGTAACTGGCAATCTGATCCAGCTTCTCCGTGATTTCAACAGCGGAATCCTTGTGAATGGCATGCTTGGTTTCCGGCCCGATAATGTGAGTGAGCCGCAGACCTTCTTTGGCCAGAGCTGCTTCCATCACGTCGGCGGCCTGCTTCTGGATATCGAGTTCTCCGCTGTAAGCAACAGTCGGCAAGGTCGAAAGATTCAGGCAGTAACCAGGGCAATCGTACATGCCCCACAGTTTCTTTTCATACCAGGTGGGAGCGAGCGTTTCCTGCTGAAAGGATTTGAGGAACTCGGGAGTTTCTGAGAAACCAGCTCCAGGATTGGCGGCAAAAAAGCGATCAGGATAGTGAACGGCCATCTGCCAGCAACCCGCTCCTCCCATTGAGAAACCACGAACGGCCACCAGGTTCTCATCAATGCGATACTGGGTTTGAGCATGCTCGAGAGCTTCGAGAATGTCGATTTCACCGGCGAACTTAAACGCATTGCAATATCGGCCATAGGGATGCAGCACGATGGTCCGCTGAGGCTGAAATTGACCGGCCCGATTCATTCGCTGATGAATGAACAGAGTTTCGGAGACTTTTTCACCTCGGCCATGTAACCACAGGTCGAGGCGAAACTGGTCCGAACCTCCAAACGAATAGTCATGGGGGATTTCCAGTCCATAGGGTTGAACTGTCTGATCGATTTTTGATCGGTAGCCGCGAACGACCAGTCCGGTTTGGGTGGTCCAGGGAGCCTGCTTATTGGCCAGAGCTTCCGCACGCTCCAGTCCTTCTTTGAGGACCTGGGCCGCACTCTTCACATCCTGCTCAGAGAACAGTTCCTGATGTTCCACATTCTGCCGCAGTCCCCGGGAAAAGATTTCCACATCCGGCAGCAGTTTCTGGACGAGGGGAGAGGAATCGGTTTTGAGCTGAGCAACTTTCTGTTCCAGCTCTTGAATTCCATTGAAGAGTTCCTCGTGTTCTGCAGGTTTCAGTTCCAGTCCGGGAGGTGGAACCGCCCTCACCTGGTTGGCGATATTATCCTGCGGGCCATCCGCCCAACTGCTGATCGATCCTGCAGCTCCCACTGCCCAAACAACCAGCAAGAAACGAAATCGAACGCTCCAAACGGACATGGTTTCTCCTCCTGAAATAAAAGTTATGCCGAAACTTTAATACTCCAGACAAGGATTTTGAAATGATCCGCTCCATCGCAATCGTCACAATCGCTCAAATTCGTGGAAAATAACTGATCAGCGGAAATCGGTAGTCCGATACACAAGAATAATACGGGTCGACCGTACGCGCTTCCGACGTTTCGGGATGGTATTTCCAAACCAGAACCGGGCGGCAGTTACGATTTTGGAGGGCTCAGGGGACGCTCTCGTCGTGATTTCGGTACGAATTCGACATTTATCTCAGGGAGGAGATAACCATGCTTTCACCAATCGTACGCAATCTGGCTTGCGCGTTACTGTTAGCCTCATTCTGTGGGGTAGCCCAAGCTCATCATGTTCCGGGAACCGGAGTGAAATCTAACTCGCAGAGTGATGATTTCGAATCCGGCAACTGGCAATTCCATTACAATATGCCGAAAAGCAGTCGGGAACAGGACGAGCAGCTCCGTGGCCCGCTGGGGTATTCGAGCAATCAAAAATGGCGTGAAGGACCAAAACGGGGAACACCCGATTCCGTGGTGCGTGTCGAAACGCCACCAGGTGGTCTGGAAGGAAGTAAATACTCCCTGGCTATGAAATCCAAGCATACCGGGATTCCTGGTCGGATTACTCGCGAACAACAGCAGGACGACCTGTTGATTACAACACGTCCCGTTCCCGTATCATGGCTGCCAAGCTGTACAGTGCGGGTATATTTGCCAGATTTCGATCAATGGGAAGACCGTACCGGGTCTCAATTCGGGATTCGTGCCGATCTGCGGACAACAATCATGAAGGAAGAAGAACTTCCGATTACCGATCCGCGTGCCCGCGATGGTGGTAAAAGCAGCCGTGGCGGTCTGTTCGGACGTCTGTTCCGGACTGCAATGGTGGAAACCGTCGAGCCTTACTGGCCAGGAATGTTCATCCAGTTCCACAGCAAAACCGATCCCAAGTTTGATCGCGATTCGGCGATGGTCATTGTCCGTGGAGACAAAACCGGAAACGTGGTTCCCGGTCCTCGGATTGAACAGCCGGGCTGGTGGACATTCGGCATGTCATTCACTCCAGATGGAGCTGTGCACTATTACGCCAGCCCAGGAGTTGATGATCTGACAGCTGCTGATCACATCACCTCCCAGTTCCCTTATGGTTATCAGGCTCATACTTTCACCACGATGTTCTTCAATGTGGTGAATATTGATGATGGCCAGACCTGGACGACCGAGTTCATCATTGATGATCCTGCGATTTATTACGCAGCAGGAAACGGTGGACGGCAGGCGAGTTCATCTTCCAATACGCGACGCTAGTATCGAGTGATTAATAATGGGGCAAAGGGGCCGGGCGGAAACGTCAGGCCCCTTTTTTATTGCCGACGGGTGGAACTCACCGCCATATGCTGCTTGTCACTTGAGCGTCCCGTCATCGCATTCGGTTTCGGAGAACAGCACACTGTGGATACTGAGTTTCAGGAATGTTTCCGACGTTTGTTTTCCTGCTTTTTCCTGAACTTCTCTCCATAGTAGGAACCGGAAACATCAACCAGGAACCGGTGGCGAAATGCTTCCCGCCCCAGGAGCATTCGGAAACCCATGGAATCGCGATTGGCGAGCGTGAGTTCGATTTCCCAGCGGGAGCCCATCAGTTCGATTTCTGTCAGCACGACAGGGCGTATGGAGGCCTTTCCATTCGAACTGCGGACCGAACGGTCTTCCAGTACAGGCAGAGTGACTTCAACTGCGGGAGTGCGTTTCCGCTGCACAGGATGAATGTCGAATGTGACGTACTCCCGGGAACGATAATGGAAACGCCGCAGATTGTGAGCATGAATGGAAGAGGACCGGGCACCGGTATCGATCTTGGCTTTGATGCGGGGAATTTCCAGTTGTGGCAGAGCCACCCATTCCCGCCAGCCAATCAGTGGCAACTCCCTGGAATTACTCATCACCGGTTACTCTTTCCTGCGGCCAGTAGATGCTCCTGTACGAGCCAGTTTTTGGATGGCTCCAGTGGTTCCAATTTCATGCAGGTCAGTGTCTCAGATCTTTGGTGCAGAAGCGAGCCTGTCAGGAAAATTCCCGGCGACGCACTCCATAAAGGATCAGACCAGCCACCAGAGTGCTCAGTCCCCAGAGACTCTCCAGGGGATATCTGCTGGCAGAGAGGTAAGCGATCAGAAGCGTGGTGACGACATAAATCAGGGAGGCCGCAGTTTGCCACCAGTTGAGTTTTGGTTCCCGAATCTTCCAGGAATGCCAGATCAACATCCCGACGGACAGAGCGGCACTGACGGAGAGTGTGAATCCCAGGTAAGTCAACAGTTGTTGAAGAGATGCCATATGCACAATCAGGATGGCTGCCACTGCCTGGCAAAGAATCCCTGCCTTGGGAGCATCTTTCTGAAAGCGGAAAATCTTTGGCAGAATGCCATCATCCGCCATTTTTGCATACACCCGGGGACCAGTAAGAGTCATGGCAGAAACAGAAGTGTAAAGTGAAAGGGCAATCGTAAAGCCCATCAGGATTGCAAAGTGATCTCCAGCGACATAACGGGCAGCAATCGTTGCGATCTGCTGCTGGCCGGCAATCTGCTCTGAGGGAGGTGCCAGCACAAACACTGCGTTCATCAGCAGATAAAACAGAGTCACGACCGCAGTCCCGACCAGCATCGCTCTGGGAATTGTTCTCTCGGGGTGCTGGACTTCATCCGCACAATAAATGGCGGCATTGAATCCGCAGTAGCTGAATGTGATCCACATCAGACTTGTTGCAAACACCGCCAGGGAAACATCGGTCTGTTCTGAACTGCTCGACAGACTTCCTGCCCAGCGTTCCGGGCTCAAGCTTGCGGCAACCAGCAGGAAAACGACCAGCAGGACCAGTTTCATCAGAACAACGGCCGTTTGCAGTTGAATACCAAGGCGAACCCGGAACAGATGCTGGATGGCTGCAAATCCAATCACGGCTGTGGCAATCAACCCATGTGGGCATGACCATTTCTGGCCAGCAATCTCCAGCAGACAGGTTTCAAAAGTCAAAGCCGAAATGGCCATCGCCCCAGTGAAACCGGCAATCATGGAAACGACACCTGCAACCGAGCCGGCTGCCGGATGCAGCGTTTTGCTCAAGTAAAGATACTCGCCCCCAGACTGGGCAAAGCGAGTGGCTAAAGCTCCATAGGCAATGGCACCGCATAATGCCAGGAGGCCACCGATTCCCCAGGCCAGCAGGACCAGAAAAGGGCTGTGCAGGTCGCTGAGTGCAAACCCGGAAGTTGTATAGAGCCCCGCTCCAATCATGCTGGAGATGACAATTCCGACTGTTGAAGTCAGTTGAAGTGGCGGAGAATCTGTTGAACTGTTCACAGGGAGAACGTCTTGGCTTTCGTGGAGGAATCCAGGCTGGGGCTCAATGTGGCTACCGCAGCGAGAAAATGATCAACTTCTTCCCGAAATACGGATTCGAATTGATTCAGAAAGTCGGGGGAAATCCGATTGCAGTTCGAGAGTACTCCCAAATGCAGGTCTCCATTCAAGCCCAGCACGCCAATGGCAAGATTGATGGAATCCTGAAGGGGGGGCAGAAAGTTCATTTGCTGAAGCTTGGCATCCTGCCAGCAGAGAGTCTCACCGAGTACCCGATGAGCATTCCCGAGATTGCTGAGAATGACTCCACACTGCGTTGCAGATTTTGGCATCAGGTAAAACGGGTACGTACTCCTCAGCAGGTGGAGCATCGATTGCTCTGCTTTTTCTCTACGCATCTCCTGAATTTCCAGGGCATGGTTTTGAATCAGTCTCAGGCGATCGGTATGACTGTCAGGGATAAACATCTCCCGCTCCAGAAACACCATCGAAAAGCAATTCGCCATGGCTTCTGGGACCTGGGCCGCGTCTCGAACACTGAAGGGAACCCCTACTCGAATGGATGATTTTTTAGGAGAAACCTTCGGTTGCATCATACGAAACAGGGCGGCATACAAGGCTGCCAGGAGCAGATCGTTAATGGTCCAGGAAGTCCCTTCGATTGCCGGTCGATGCTGGAGCTTTTGGACCACTCCCTCGAACTGCCAGAAACAGACCCGGCGTGGCGAGGACTCTTTCTGATCGCGATCGTAAACGGAAGACAAATCTGACCTCAGGCAAAACTTGCCGATACGGACCAGCTGATCGCGGCTGAGCCATCCCAACCGTCTGACGCCACGTTTCAGGATGCATGGTGGGTTCTGAACGGGTTCACATTGAGGGTTATCGGGATCAGCACCCCTGCTAGTAAGATATTCAGCCTGCCATTGCCGAACCAGTTCAGCGATGGCCAGCGCATCCACGCAGCTGTGGTGGAATTCCAGGCAGATGGTCATGGAACTGGATTGTTCCTGATCCAGAATCCAGCAGCGGAGTCCACGCTCTTGAGTCAGATCGATCGGCGGAAGAGTCAGCAGTTTTTCGCGACTGATGGGCTGAATGCGGATCGGTGGATTTTGGATCTGTTCCCAGTAAGGGACCAGAAATTTTTTCTTCACGCGTGCGCAGAGCAGAGGGTGCCGGGTCACCACTTCATTCAGAGAGACCTCAAGCAGTTCCGGATCGAGTGGGCGATCGAATACCAGAAAAAAATAAACAGCCATCGGCTGTGTATCGCTGTGGCTGGAGAACAGAAAATTCTCCAGCGGTGTCAGACGATCGATCCTGGAGGGCATGTTCAGGACAGGCGAATGTGTTTTCGCTTGGCGCGACGTGCTTTTGCACTGGCCGGACGTTTACCGTGATTTGCTTTTTTCAGTTTTCGCTGTGTCTTTGCCATCGCCGAGAATCTTTCTGCTCCTCAGAGCATCTTTTCGCTCAAAGTGCTGCTGATACTGCCAAACAAGTTTTGAGAATCGGGCATCGTATCGAATTCCAATAGAAAAACAACACAGATTCCGCTTGAGACGCCTGCAGGTTCATTGGTCTGCAATTATTGCTGGAGAATGTGAACAAGTGGATATGTATCGTGTGAAAAAATTGGCCCTTCTGCAAGGTATGTCAAACTTTGACGATTATTCCGCCGATAACGGATTTAGGAATTATATCGGTCCGGGCACCTGGAATGTGTTTGGACGATTTTGCCATCGTGCTGACCGGTACTCGGGACTGGCACGACGACAACTCTCTTCCCAGACGATGGGGCTGAAGGGAAGAGCCAGGGACGGGTGGGACATGCCGAAATTGTTTGACATCAAACGCTGGAAATACCTCCACGTAGTACTTGCCGTGACCATACCGCTCACATCCGGTTGTCACACGGGTGTTTCTCGTTACTACTTTCTGGGGAAAGAAAAGCCGCGGCAGACCAATTACCGTGAAAACACTTTGGAAGTCGATCATTCCGATGTGGCTCAACCCACAGTACCTGAAGTTGATGCCACCGCTCCCCCGCACACGGTTTCCAATATTGAGCGGGATGAAACCTGGGACATGTCGCTGGAAGAGGCGGTGCATCTGGCACTGGCCAACAGCGATGTCATCCGCTCTGCGGGCCAGTTTCTCTCTCCAGGAAACAATCTGCTGACCAACGGGACCAATGCATCGTCTGTCTTCGATCCCGCCATTCAAAGTTCGGGCGTTCTGTTCGGAGGAGTTGGAACCGAGGCAGCCCTGGCAGAATTTGATGCCACTCTCTCGACCACGTTGTTCTACGGACGCAATGAAACCGTCCAGAATAACCCCTTCTTCGGTGGAACAGCTGGCGGAGTTCTGGAGCAGGACACTGGCTCGTTCAACACATCTTTGAACAAGCAGTTCGCTTACGGTGCCCAGTTTACACTCAGTCATGAAATTGATTATCAGTTAACCAACGCTTCCAATACGTTATTCCCCTCCACCTATACAGGGAACATTCAAGGCGAGTACCGTCAGCAATTGCTGGCTGGAGCCGGGGCGGACTTTGTTCGCGTGGCTGGACCGCTTTCAACCGGGTTCACAAGCATCACCGGGGTTTCCAACGGGGTCCTGATCGCCCGCATCAATGCCGATATCTCGATCACTCAGTTCGAGGCAAATGTGCGAGATCTGGTGAAAGACGTTGAGGATACCTACTGGGACTTATACCTGGGTTATCGCAACTTCGATACTTCCGTAACCGCTCGAAACACTGCCCTGGATACCTGGCGCGTAGCCAAGGCCAAGCGGGAATTGGGTGGGGTGCGTGGCTTTACTAACTCAGAAGAATCTCAGGCTCGGGACCGTTACTTTGAAACACGGGCTCAGGCGGAAAATGCCCTGGGAAATCTGTACGTCACCGAACAGCGTTTGCGCCATCTGCTCGGCTTGCCGATCAACGATCGCAAAGTGATTCGACCATCCAATAACCCGATTGCCGCCAAGCTGGATGCCGACTGGTATCACTCGCTGGCTCTCGGATTGACTGAACGGGTGGAACTGCGTCGTCAGAAATGGAATATCAAAAGTCTTGAACTCCAGTTGGGAGCGGCGAAAAACTTTGCCCGTCCCCGACTCGATCTGGTGGCTCAATACCGGGTCAATGGATTTGGGGATCATCTGCTCGGCAACAGCGATCTGGACAAGCGCGGTGGAGACCTCAATACCTTCTATCATAAAATCGCTGAAGGTGAGGAAACCGGTTACAACTATGGACTTGAGTTCAACATGCCATTCGGTTTGCGACTGGCCAAAACTCAGGTTCGCAACCTGGAATTGAGGCTGACGAAGGCACGCAAGGTTCTGGCTGCCCAGGAACTGGAAATCGGCCACGAACTCGCAGTGGCTTTTCAGCAGCTGGAAACGTCATACGCAACTGCCGTCTCAAACTATAACCGACGAAACGCCGCACTGGAACGGGTTCGGATGATTGGTCAGGAACTGGAAGTCGGTTCCGGATCCAATACGCTCGACCGCTTCCTGCGTGCTCAGGAATCGCTGGCTGCTGCCGAAAATGCCTATCATCAAAGCCTGATCGATTACAACAAGGCGATTGTGAACCTGTATTACCGGCAGGGAACTCTGCTGGAGCAGGACAATATCCATCTGCTCGAAGGAAAGTGGGATCCGGCAGCCTATCAGTATGCTTACGCACGAGCCAAATCGCGTGCTCATGCAATTCCTGCTCCACACCTGAGAACGGTGCCACCAGCATTTGCCGCCGATGGTCATCTGCAGGAAATCGGATTTGCCGCTCCCGAAGCCGCTGGAAACCAACCCGTAGCGACCGAGCTGGCTCCTTATCCTGAAGCATTGCCGCTGCCAATAACACCGGATGAACCTGTGCTTCCAACTGAAGAAAATTCGAATGTTCCTCAGGTTCCGGGACAGACGGCACCCGTCAAGTCACCTCCGTATTTTGAAACGGATCCTAAACCGCACCTGATCATCCCTGATGATGATGCCCGCACGGAAAGCACAGAGCCAGATCCGGTTGTGGTTCTGCCACCGGCACCGGCTCCAGCACCGAAGTCTTCATTCCCGACTGCGACAAAAGTGGT
>JAGQQT010000132.1 GCA_020426065.1 Planctomycetaceae bacterium
ATTCTTTCGGGGCGGCGCAGCCGTTCGCAGTTGCTCTATTCTGCAGGCAAACATCTCACTAAGTGCTGCTTGTCGACTTTGTCGACCCCGATAGCGGAGCTATCGCGGCTACCCTTATCGCTGCAACTACTGGGTTTAGAGTCAGTGGCAAGTTGTGAAGATAATAAGGTCCGGAGGGAGGGTTAAGATTCGCAATGATTGTATCCCCTTTTTCTGCTGGATATTCCCAGGCCAAGAACCAGTTCGGAATCTCTGAACTCGTCACCCTTGCAGGGAAGTTCGCTGCCGATAGAGGAAGTGGCTCGTTTTCGGTATGATGCAGACGTGCGCCGGGATGTTTCTCAGGCGTGGAGGAATCTGTTTCTCATGCTCATTCCGGGTGACTCATGTTGCGATCGATTGTACTGATTGTCCTGTGCGCAAGTTTGACTTGTCTCACTCCCTGTCTCGCTGCCAAGGTGGAAACCGTTCTCGGGAACGGGACCCCGGGTTATTCAGGAGATGGCGGACCAGCCAGTCAGGCAACCTGCCGGGAACCGTTTGGTGTCGTGATCGGTCCCTCAGGCTCTCTGTACGTCTGCGAAACGAAAAACCATGTCATTCGTCAGATCAATTTGAAGACGGGAATCGTTCGCACTCTGGCTGGCACCGGCAAAGCTGGCTACTCCGGTGATGCCGGTCTCGCGACCGCTGCAGAGCTGAATGAACCTTACGAGGTCCGCTTCGACAAAAGTGGCAATATGTTCTTTGTCGAAATGATGAACCACGTTGTTCGCAGCGTGGAGATGAACTTCGGAATTATTGTCACCGTTGCCGGTACCGGCAAAATGGGGTATGGAGGTGATGGTGGCCCTGCGAAAGAGGCTCTGCTGAATCGTCCGCATTCGATTGCTCTGGATGCTGATCAGAATCTTTATATCTGCGATATCGGGAATCATCGTTTGCGAGTCGTTGATCCCAAAACGCACAAGATCCAGACCATTCTGGGGAATGGACAGAAAAAACCACTTCCCGCTGATGCCATGCTGGGAAATATTGCCGTCAGCGGCCCCCGGGCACTCGATTACGACGGATCTTCGCTCTGGCTCGCTTTGCGGGAAGGGAACGCGGTTTACCGGATCGACATGAAGTCGAAACGGATTCACCACATTGCCGGATTAGGAGGTGGAAACGGCTACAAAGGAGATGGCGGCCCGGCAATTCAAGCCATGCTCGCCGGACCCAAAGGAATTGCCGTGGATCCTCAGGGCAATGTTGTGATTGCCGATACCGAAAGCCACACAATCCGTCGAATTGATGGCAAAACGGGTATCATCACCACACTGGTTGGCACCGGACAAAAAGGAGACGGCCCGGATGGGGATCCACTCAAGTGCAAGCTGGACCGCCCGCACAGCGTCTGCTTCGGACCTGACGGTTCCGTCTACATCGGAGACAGCAACAACCACCGCGTCCGCCGCTGGATCCCGGAATGATTTTCCAGAGTTGAATTCACATCGCAAAAAGATGAAGGGGGCAATCCGCCTGTGGACGCCCCTGAGTGGTCTTGATCTCAGGAATCAGGCTGATTCTGCCCGATGAGATGGCCGACGACGTTGAACAGTGCTTGGTCGTGTTGATTAATTCCATTTCGTCTGCGATTGTGAATTTTGGCGAGCTTCTGCTTCGTGAAATCCTCGATGAATCATGGGATTTACCTGCGGTTCCACTCCTGGAATCACACTCAAACTCCACAATCTCGACATAAAATCGAATTCATCAACGCACCTAATCCTGGATGATGCTGCGAGGTGTGACCAGCAACGAGTCACCTCGAGAACCCTGACCGGTTCCTGCATTACGGAACAGTCGAGAAGCATTCGGGACAGAATCCTGAATGGGAGCCCTCCCAGTATTCCGCTCCTCTCTCAGGCGTCTGATTCCTCCGAGCAGCACGGTGCCCCCATCCAGCACGCTGACCGCAGTCGTAACAGTACTGAGCAGGACAATCGGTTCCTGGATCTGGAATCCAAGACGCAGGTAGGAATTCGCACTGGAATCGTTTGTAATCACCGAGGTGTTCAGGCTGCCAACTGCAGCAACAAAATTGATGTAGCTGTTCCCCCGTCGCCCCAGTTGAGTTCCCACTGCCAGTTCAAACTCGTATCCATAGATGAAGTCTGAAGTATTGGGCTGGCCCATTCTGGGGAGAAATTCCGCTCCAGGCATCATTCCCATTGGCTCAGGAATGAGACTGGCATGGGCTGACCCGAGCATCAGTTTCGGTGAAAACTGGACGCGGCTTGAGCGATCTCTCATTCCTGGTCCCCCAAATACAGATGATTCGATGTCGCTAAGGATGGGAAAGGCGCCTGTTGACGAGGACACAACTTCCAGAGTTGGGCCAAATGAACAGACTGTCAAATCCAGCTGATCCACAACAACATTCGGTGCATTGAAATCATTCTGGTCGAAGATCACCACGCCGCGATCTCCATTGAAGGTGCTGTAACGCAGTTCCGTTTCAAGTCCCAGCTCAAAGATCGAGCGTCCATTTACTTCGCGATAAACAGGCAGCGTTCCCCCGATTGAAAAATCGACTCCCCTTGAGGTCGTTTTTCCTAAGGTGCCCCCCATGAAGTGTGTGGTCCCAAAGTCGAAATCCACTCCAATTCGATCGAAGAAACGATCCGTAATGGTCATGAATCGCAATTCCACCGCGACCTGCTGCGATTGTCTCCTGCCCTGTTGCGCGCGAACGACAATCTCATCTTTGTCGGAGGAGACATCTGTCAGAAATGGCAATTCTTCAAATACGCTGGGAGCCATCTCGATTTCGTCATTGCTTTCCTCCGCAGCAGACACCAGAGCAGGTGACACGAGGACAGCAATCAGACAGTAAAGAACAAGCATCCAAACGCTTGAGCATTTTGCAGTTCCACAGGCGAACTCATGCAAAGTGCGATTTCGCGTCGGGAGCACCGGTCCTTCGGGACCGTGATTACGGAGTCTGCTCCAGCAGAGCCCTGGATTGTCATTTACTTTTACTCTGGCAAACATGGCGAGGCCTTAACGATGAAATCGTCCTAATGAGAAAAGTCGTTAAGGCTGATATCGTCGAAGAAATCTCCCAAATTGACAGGAGTTGCAGATTCAGCGTTGAACAAATATCCCGATGTTTCGATCGTAGGGATTATAAGCGTTGTAATGGATGAATTCTTGTACCCCTGACACACTCCAGTGGAGTTGTGTGATGGGATGGTGATGCAAAAAACCAGCGCGGGCGTCCACAAGTGGAGCGCTCCCGCTGGTTCACACTTTCTTGTTTGACCAGCGATGCTGCTCAGTTGATCTGCAGGTGATCGAGTGCTTCGGAGATCGGCATGACATAGCCAATATAAAAGGAGCCGAATTCAGCGTAGCGGGCTGAGGCTTTGTCGAAGCGCATCGTGTAGACGATGTCTTTGATGTAAATCGGGTTTCTCGCCCACAACGTCACGCCCCATTCCCAGTCGTCCAGACCAGTGGACGCGGTAATCAGCTGGGAGACTTTGCCTGCGAAAGCGATTCCGGAAGTGGCGTGTTCGGCCATCAGAGCGGTGCGGGCGCTGAAGGGCAGATCGTACCAGTTGGCGTGAGGAACGCGGATTTTGTTCATCGGGTAAAAGCAGATGACCGGATACGGTGGGATTTCCGGGTAAATCCGCTGCTTGTTCATCGCTGGCAAGCGCTGTTCGTAGCCACGGACACGGGCTTTGAACATATCGTCTTCCGGGTTCGCTCCTTCGAGACGTAATTTTTCTGAGAACTGTTCGACTGTCGGAACGTATTCGGAGATTTCCGTGAGCGAGACAAATGAGTACGTCGGTTCCAGCACGGTCCCCAGCTGACTGCTGCGAATAGACTGACGAACCTGATCGATCACGAGGGGATCGGGATCCATCATCATCAGTCCCAGGTCCGCTCGATGTCCGGATGTCACAAACGTCTGCAACCGGATCGGCGCCCCTTCCCGCTCAGGGTTGAGCAGTGCCCGCAGTTGCTCCCTGCCCTGCTGGATCTGCTCTGTGGTCAGTGCATTCAAAGCCTGCTGATTGACACGGTAGTAGATATGCAGGCAGTGCCAGCCTTCATGCAGGCGGATACTGGGTTCTTCTTCAGGAGCGTTGGTATGAGGAGGGCGTCCGGACATGGTCAGTGAATCCTGTTTGTGTGGTGGGACTTCGATGTTTGAAGCAGCAATGCGCTGACTCAGGCTTTTTTACGGGGCTTGGGTGGATCCTTCATTGGCCAGTGGGGATCCTCTCTCCGGGCCTGCTTCATCATTTGAATGGCCTTTTTAACAAGTTCCGGATGTTCCTCTGCCAGATTATGGGATTCCGCAACATCTGAGGAAAGGTCATACAGTTCCACTGCGGCAGAAGGTCCATTGCGGACGGCTTTCCAGTTCTGGAACCTGATGGCCTGAATGGATCCCCGCTCATGCAGTTCCCAGTAGAAATAATCACGCTCGGGAGCCGGTCCGCCTTCCAGAAAGCTGACGAGCGATTTTCCGTCAGGGTTGTAATTGTCGGGATAGGTGGCGCGAGTTAACTCGACAACAGTGGGGAGATAATCCCAGAACGCCCAGGGTTCTTCCGAAACTCTGCCAGCCGGAACCGTACCTGGACACCAGGAAAGCGCGGCTTGCCTTAAAGCCCCTTCATACATACCCCGCTTGAAGCCACGGAGTGTGCCTCCCATGGTCTGATCAAACAGTTTGCCGATTTCCGAATTGGGATCGAAAGACGAGCCATTGTCTCCGGCAAAAATGACGAGCGTGCGATCATCAATTTTTTTCTCCCTCAGCAGCTCCAGTATCCGACCGACATCGCTATCGAGCCGACTGACCATGGCGGCATAGTTTTTCTGGGTCTCGGTCCAGGGTTTGTCGGCATAGATCCCCTGATCGTCGATTTCATATCGCCCGTGCGGCAGTGTGACGGAATAGAACAGGAAAAACGGTTCCTCCGCATGATCACTGATCCAGCGAACGGTTTCATCGGCAATATTATTTTGTGCGTAGCTGGTTCCTTTTCCGGCCTTGCCTGTGTTGCCCGGCAAATCAAACCGCTGATCGTCATTGTATAGATAGGTGGGGAAATAACTGTGAGCGTGTCGCTGGCAGTTGTAGCCATAGAAATGATCAAACCCGAGCTTGAACGGGCTGCCCGAGGTATCAAACATGCCCATACCCCACTTGCCGATGCAGGCGGTGGCATATCCCTGCTGCTTGAGCAGCTGGGCGACAGTCAGAGTTCCCGCAGGCATGGGCATCTGCCCTTCCGGCTGTATCTCCCGATTGGCCCGGATGGGGCAATGTCCCATATGCAGGCCGGTCATGAGTGAAGAACGTGAAGGAGCACAGACGCTGGTTCCGCAATAGGCCTGCAGATAGCGGGTTCCTTCGGCAGCCATCCGATCCAGGTGAGGGGTTTGAATCAGTTTCTGTCCGTAACACCCCAGGTCTCCCTGGGCAATGTCATCAGAAAGGATAAAAATCAGGTTCGGTTTCTCGGGAAAACCGGCAAGTGCGGGAGCAGTAAGAGCAGTTCCCAGTAAGAGAATCGAGAGAATCAGTCTCATAAGTCAAACTCCGGTCAAAGGACAAAGCGTCTGGTCAACTTAACCGGAGGAGCGTTTTGAAGAAAGGCAACGCAGAAACTTTGGAACCAAATGAGCACGGAGTGTGTCCATGGGAACAGAAGGCGTTCAAAAAAGCCGTTTCCTGACCGGGAAGCGACTTGAGAAAACGCCGGGGATTGGTTACCGTTTCCCGTCTGAAAGCAGCGGTTGAATAGGCTACTGGAAACCGCTGGAAAGGCCTCGTGGCGGAATGGCAGACGCGGGGGATTCAAAATCCCTTGTCCGTAAAGGACGTGCGAGTTCGACTCTCGCCGAGGCCACTGAGATTCAGCATATGGTGAGGGTTTTTTGTGCTGGCTGGCTAAATAATAAAAAAGGCTCCGGAGATTTGTTCCGGAGCCTTTTTTTGTAGTGACTGATCAGATCAATCAGTTTCCGTTCTGGAAGAACTGCCAGATCAGGTTCAGGCCGATGGCGTTCAGAGCGGCGTTGCCGATTTCTTCGAGTACGGTGTACTGCAGGATCAGTGTATCACCCGGTCGGACCAGGATTCGTTCTCGTGGATCATACAAGGCTTTGCTGACATTGACGCGGATCGGGATTTCCTGGCCGCAATCGTTCTTGCGGATCACGATCAGCTTAGATGGTCCGAGCACTCCGGAACCACCTCTGCCGCCATTCTGGCGACCGCCACCACCCTGACCACCCATGCCACCACCCTGGGTCAGCTGGCCGACCCCGGTGGAACCCTGACCAACTGTGCCACCTGCCACAGCGATGGCTTTGACGACATCGAGGTCATAATCGCGAGGCAGCATGTACTCTCCACCACCCAGCAATCCACCGGTGTAGTAGCGTTCTGTTTCGCGAGCTGGGATGTAGACGATGTCACCTGTCTGAAGGATGATATCCTTCTCTGTAAACATCGGCACATTTTCTGAGTAGAAGCGGATTGGAATTCGTGTCACGTTGGGAGCATCACCAACAACAGGTGGGCACTCACAGGGACACTGACTGTTGAGCACAGCGGAGACGAACTGGTCATAGGAAGCTCCATCACCCATGCCGGTGCGAAGGATCAGGACTTCGTTGGCCGCATCCAGACCAGGCAGACCGCCAGTTTCATTGAGAGCGTGCAGAACGTCGTTTTCGTAAGCAGGCAGGTCGATGACATCACCTCGACCAACTTTTGTTACATTTTCTACGCCACCCCCTTCTTCCCGGATGACGATCACGCGGTATTCACGGCGACGCATCAGGGTGACAATGACCTTGTCTTTACCAGGTTGCAGAATCTGCTGCTGGACGTAGTAGTCACGAATTTTTTCCGTTGCCTGCTCGACTGTCAGACCTTCTACAGGAATCGGAGCGATGAGCGGCAAAGCGAGCGTTCCGTCTTCCCGCACAGGAATCGGATATCCGATAGCCGGTGGCTGATCGCCATTTTCCGGGAAGTGCACGGGAGGAGCTTTTTCTTCGTCTCCCAGGATGTATTCGATATAGATCCCGAGGACATCACCCGGTGCCAGTTGGTAGGCAGTCGGCCGGGACTGTGAGAGTCGAGAAAGGGACAGGTCCTGCATTCCTTCCCGCCCTCTCCACAAGAAGGTGGGAGGAACCCGGTAAGCAGGAACGGCAGGGACGTCGTAGGCTGCACAGCCTGACATCGCCAGGACCAGAACACAGGCCAGTCGAGAAGTAAAACTTCTGGTCATGATACTTTCACATCCATTTGAAAGTGGACTCAGGAATATGACGTCCAGGATTTGGATTGATGACAAATTCCGCAGTGTGTAATCGCGTCAACGGTTTACAGATTGCTGCCGCCTTCCGGGACATACTTGGGTGTTTCTGCAGGAACCGGTGGAGGATTCAATCCGGGAACCAGCTGTGCTGGTTCGGGAAGTGGAGCCAGTTCAAAACCAGAATCCGGTTCACCCCACTGAATCTGCATTTCCTCATCGAACGCATCTTCAGGAATGTATTCCACGTATTGCCGGCACTTATGGTAAATCTCGTTGGAAGTCAGAATGCGGCGGCCATCGGCAACATTATCTCCGAGAGCGGCAGCAGCTCCATGATGAAATCCATCAAACCAGGCGACGATTTTTTTCTTGCCCAGCGGATTGCTGAACTCGGCTTTCCAGTAATAAGGTGGCGGCATGACGGGCGGGCAGCCATCGCCACCACTGGCGACATTCTTGTAGCCTGCCACAAAGCCCCGTCCGAAGTCTTCGAGGTTATGTTCGACGAAGCGGTAAGCTCCTTCGGAATGCTGCCAGACTTCTTTGGCCCGATGGTCGATCTTGCGGGCGTATTTACGCTCATCAAACCAGCTCCGGATCGTGAAGCAACCAGTCAGCTGTACAACAAGCAAGCAAGAAAGAACAAGTATGATTTTTCGAGATTTCACGGTATTCCCTTACCATTGAAGATCGTGTATGTTCGGTCCAGTCCGAAAGGCGGGATCAATGACGAGCCGCCAGGAGTGAAGGATCGTTTGTTCTTTCGGCGATCGATTTCAGCGAAATCTCTGCTGCCTGCCGAATTTCCTCGGGCTCCTGACCTGTGATCAGTTCTTTCAGTCGGGCCACTACTTTCTCCATCGGTTTCTCAAATCCACCGAGCTGCAGAACAGCCAGGCGGCGTACATCGAGCGTGTCGTCCATTGTTTTAGCCAGCAGCAGTTCTGCGGCCACCTCCGGCATGCGGGTTATGGTTGGTTCAAGAGACTGTACGGCGATCAGGCGAATAGTTTCATCGTTGCCATACAGGGCTTCCACAACCGATTCAATCACTTCGCGGGTAAACACTTCGTGCTTCATCAGAGACTCGGCACTGAGCAGGGAAATCATTGCATTCCCATTTCGCAGATGGTTCAACAGGAATTCACGCTCGGAGCCACTCAGTCCCTGGCGTTCTCCCAGTCCGTAAATCTGATCCATCAGTTCCACATCGGAAACCACTGCCACTGGTTTTTCGAATTCCTCTGTCGCCTTCCAGTTCTGATCCTCGGGAGTAACTGTTTGGGTTTGCTCAAATGGAGCCTGTTCGGTTGCAACGATTTCCGGGGCCTGACTGGTGCCTGTCGGTTTCCAGCCCGCCTGCCAATCCTGCTTTTCTTCTTTAGGGGCAGGTGCAGCAGAGTCTGTTAACAGAGGTGCATTTGCGGTGAAGGCGGAGTCAATCGGTTCCTCGGGCGTGAGGTCGATCAGGCTCTCCTCTTCTACCGGGAAGGGGGCGGCCTCGACTGCGGCTGTTGCCACTTCGGTTTCTTCTGCCTGCATTTCTGGTTCCGGAGTCAATTCCTCAACCGGAAAACTGGCTGCTGGTTCATTGAGTTCAGCCAGATCCTCAGTCAGCATCTGCATCCCGGCAAGCGGAGGTGCAGACTGGGAATCCTCATTTGTCAGCTTCGGAGCATTCACCGGGGGAACTGGTGCCACAGGCTTGCTGATACCCGATTCCAAAGGCGAGACTTTTTCAGCCGGCTCGGTGACCAGTTCTGCAACGACCTGTTGCACCTGAGCTTTGGCTTTCTGGGAAGGTGCGGGGCTCTTTTGAGCAAGTGCTTCACTCACAGGACCACTTCCTGGTGCATTCAGCAGGGCCAGTCTTTGCTGGGCCAGTGAGCGATTTTCATTTGAGGTACTTTGACGGAGCACCTGGGAATACAGCATCTTTGCCT
>JAGQQT010000133.1 GCA_020426065.1 Planctomycetaceae bacterium
AGGTTTGCTGAAACGAAGACCCCTTCCGATCCTGTGCTTCGGCATGCCGTGGTGATGGCGTTCACCGGGTTGTTTGAACGTCAGATTGCATCGGGAAATAAACTGGAAGATCTGTTATCTCAAGCGACTTATTCACAACCGGCCCGACTGGCTGTTGCGGTCGCTCTGCGTCGCCTGCATCATCCGCGGATTGCAGACTATGTTTCGGATTCCGATCCCTTCGTGCAAACCGAGGCCGCTCGCGGCATCAATGATGAACTGATCTCACCGGCCATGATGGCTCTGGCCCGGCAACCGGTGGTGGATTCCACACCGGCCGCTCTGGCCATTCGAATTGTGAATGCCAACTATCGCCTGGGAGGACCAGCTGCCGCTGAGCGTGTGGTTGAAATTGCCTCGACGGAATCGCTGAAAGACCCCTGGAGAAAGCGGGCTTTCGAAGCATTACTGGCCTGGAAGTCCGGTACGGAACTGGATGCGGTCACGGGGATCTATCGTCTGCGTGCCCCGAAGGACGCTCCTTTTCTGAAAGCCCTAGTCACCACCCGGCTGGGACGATTGATGAAAGGGCCAGCCAATCTCCGTGAACTGGCCATCAAACTCTCCGCTCAATTAAAAATCGAAGATGTCGTTCCCGAGCTGGAAAAAACACTGGCCAGCGAGGAGGCCGGGATTGCCATTCGGGTTGCCGCTCTGCAGGCGCTCGATGAGGTGAATCCAGGTGTGGCCCGGAAGTATGTGGAGCAGATGCTGAAATCCGAACATCCGGAATTGCGAATGGAGTCCGTCACGATCGCCGTCAGGCAGAAGCTTCCCAATGCCGGAGAAGTGATCCGAACCGCTCTGGCCGATGGAACCATGGCGGAAAAACAGAACGCAATCGCTAATCTGGCAAAACTCCCAGCCAGTGCAGCCGAAAGTGAACTGGCTCGTCTGCTGGAACAATTCCAGCAGGGATCCCTGGATGCTTCGGTGCAGCTTGATGTCCTGAATGCTGCCGCGAAAGTGACCAGCCCTGCCATTCAACAGCAGTTGAGCAAGGTTGAGCAGCAGCTGGAAAACGGAACCGTCATGCAGAAGTATGCGGTTGCTCTCGAAGGAGGCGACATTGAACGGGGGCGGGAACTGTTCTTCGGAAATGCCGCTGCTTCCTGCCGTCGTTGTCATGTTGTGAATGGCGATGGAGGAGGAGTGGGGCCGGATCTTTCCGAAATTGCCAAACAGAATCCCCGCAGCTATCTGCTGGAATCCATTGTGGATCCCAATGCCAAAATCGCCAAAGGATTCGCCACGGAGCTGATTATCACCATTGAAGGAAAAGTGATTTCAGGCATCGTGAAAGAGGAAACGGAGGAGACGATTACCCTGGTGAAACCGCTCGGTGAAATCGTCATCATTTCCAAAGATGATGTGGAAGAACGTGCTCCCGGAAAATCAGGGATGCCTGCCGACCTGACCAGCCAGTTGACACGTGCCGAGATCCGGGATCTGGTGGCCTACCTGGCAACGTTAACAGAAAAGAAAGTGTCAACGGACCATGGAAAAGAACAATAGTTTCCAGGACGCTGGCGAAGAGGAAGAGTACTTTGACATTGTCGATGAGCAGGATCGGGTCATCAGGCCTGCGCCTCGCAGTTATGTGCATGCCAATGGTCTGTTGCATCGGGCCGCTCATATCTGGGTCTTCCGGTCAACTGGAGAAATCTGGATCCATCAACGGACAGCTGAAAAAGAAGAAGAACCACTGGCCTGGACCAGTTCGGCCTCCGGACATGTGGCGGCCGGAGAGGATTATGAGCAGTCCGCAGTCAGAGAATTATTTGAAGAACTGGGCCTGAAAGGGGATCTGGTTTATCTCCATAAAGTGCCGTCCGGGCCTGATGTCGGCTACGAGCATACGGCCCTGTTTGCCTGCATTTCCGATCAAACACCGCAGCCCGATCCCCGTGAAATCCTGAAAATGGAGTCAGTCAGCTGGAGCGAGCTCCGTTCACGGGTGCAGGGCAATCAGATTCGCTTTACCAACCCTTTCCGTGCCCTGTTTACTTGGGTTAATCCCCAGATAACCCAGATTCTCTGTTCTCTCGGTTTATCTGGTGAGATCTCTGGGTGAAACAGGCAGAATCCAGGAATTAGAACAGTAATGCTGGATTCGTCTTGGATTCATGGAGGAAATTGTTAAATTGAAATATGTCGATGTGTGGTCGTAGCCGCGTTCCCGACCCACTTCCAAGACTCTTCCTTTTACAAAGGGTAAATGAGGGGAATACAGCAGGAAGCTGCAAAATCAATTTTGGTTTGGTCGCGGCGAAGGAGTTCCGCCATGAAAAAAGATTCAGAAATCGGTGAATCTTCAGGCTATGTAAACGAATGGGCTGGCGAAGAGTTGACTCAGTCAGCTTCCGAGTTGACGGGTGAGCAATCCAGTTGGACACATTCAATTGAACAGTCCATCATTCACGAACTGTCTCGGCTGCCGGATTTGAATGTCGAGAGTCTGGTTGTGCGTCGGCTTGACAATGATGCTATCTGTCTGCAGGGAGTGATCAGGACCGATGATCCCGATTTTGACCTCAGCACTCAGGTGCGGCTCATGTTCGGTATTGATAAGGTGATCAACCTCGCTTCCACCAGGCCAACTCTTTCTGGTGAAGATTCAATGACACTTTCCGACGAAGACACGGTCGTGGACTGGCATCCCAAACCAAAATAGGGTCTGGAAGGGCAAACACCATCAGCTGTGAATTCCTCTGGTTCCGGGGAGAGTGTTTGACCGCGCCGGGGGGAATGTTCCTGACGATAATTCGCCGCCTTGTTTGATCCTGACCAGTTTTACTGGTCAATAAGGAATCTGATCGGAAGGCCAGTAAATCTTAAATTTCTTCAAATTCAGTGGCGATCAGATCGGTTTAACCGTTGCCACCGGAACGAGTTCAATTGAGCCCTGTCAGAATCAGGGGTTTTCCCCTAGACAGGATCCCTCTGCTGCAAAAGTGCAACCTACTGTTATGTTGGTCTTGAGCGGTTCGCATAATGTGAGCGAACCGTCTGTGAAATTCCAGACAGGTTGTCACTTTGCCATGACGGTCCCATACCTCCAGACAGAATCCCGCAGTAGTGAGACGACATTGCGTCTTCCTGCCCGTGATGTTCGATTCTGTCTGCAATGGATGAGTGATACGTATCGGACACATTTCCAGGTCTTTGAATGGCATGGGTGCTGGATTCCAGTCAGCCATGATCTTTGCCCCTGGAGTGCCGAGCAGTTTGCCACGATCAATCTCACGCTCGAATCATCTCCAGAGCAGGTTGGCTTCAGGATTCAGGAAATCAATGATCGTGATTCTGTGGTGACTTTTCCCATCGAATCCCTGAATTCTAAGAAACAGATCGCGATCGGTTTTCTTCCCACCAACTGTGCCCGAAATATTTCAGATGTCCTCAACCTGCTGTTTGAACAGCTCGACCTGAATCGACTGGTCGTACATCAGTACCAGTTGCTCGAAGAATATACCTCGCAACAGAAGAGCGACCTGGTCGAACTTTCCTGGTTTCGGTCTCTGGCTGAGGAACTGGCTTTTCGGAATGATGCCACTCAGTTGACATCCTGCGCCCGGCAGGCCCTGGAGCACATGAAGAAAATGATCGGTGCCCAGTCACTGTTCATTGTCCTGCGGATTCCTTCCAGTGCAGACGGCTCTGAAATTCGTCGGCTGATTCCGGTTGGTCCCAGCAAGCTGAGGGATTCAGACGTCTTCCGCCTGATAGATGTTGCCGGTTCTAATGCCATCTGTGAAGTCTATCTCGATAAGAACATGCGCGGGCTTCACCCCGGTGAACCTGATCAGACCGAACCGGTTGCGATCGTTCCAGCCATCTGCTCTCACCGCTGTTTTGGCTGGCTGATTGCAGTGGGACATGATCCTCAAACTGTTGAGAATGAAAATCTCTGGGAGTCCTGTGGATTCCATTTTGATGAGCGGGCCGTCCTGATGATGGAATCCGCCTCCAGCGTGCTGGCTACTCATGCCCATAATCAGCATCTTCTGTCCGAACAGCAGGAGTTACTGCTGGGAACGGTCCGCTCTCTGGTCAACACAATCGACACCAAGGACCGTTATACCTGGGGCCACAGTGATCGAGTCGCCCAGCTTGCTCAGGCCATTGCCCGTGAATACGGCCTGATCGAATCGGAATGCGAGAAAATTTACCTGGCAGGTCTGCTGCATGACATTGGCAAGATCGGTGTCCGGGACGAAGTCCTGCAGAAAACCGGCGGTTTGACCCAGGAAGAATTTGAAGAAATCAAAACACATCCGCTGTTCGGATTTGAGATCCTCAAGCATCTCAGTCAGTTGAAGCACGTTCTTCCAGGAGTGCTTTATCATCATGAATCGTGGGATGGAACAGGATATCCACATCAGCTGGAAGCCTATGAAATACCTCTGGCCGCCCGAATCCTGGCGGTTGCCGATGCCTTTGATGCCATGACGAGTGATCGTCCCTATCGTCGAGGAATGCCATTTGAGCGGGCTGAACAGATCCTCCGGGATGGAAGAGGCAAACAGTGGGACGAAGAGGTCGTTGATGCCTTCTTCCGCATCCTGGATACCATGCATGAAATCGTCTCCCAGGAACTGGTCCCTCTGGCGGATGTGGATACGCTGAAATTCACTCAGAGTATCGCACCCCGAAGGGAGAACATCGATCCACTGCTGGCCGCCATTAAAACCTCCACAACACTCCGCTCGGAATCGCTGCAGAGAAAATCTCCAGGCGAAATCCCTGCCGAGCTGGAAGAGACGGTTCAGTTCATACCGCTACGCCAGCATCACTCTCGCCCTCGTGAGTAGAACTGTTTTTTTCAGGACAGAGCCAATCTCTCAGGATTGATCAGGCAGGCTCCTGACAAATCGCACTGAATACATTAGAGTGACAGAAATCAGTTATACTTCTGTCAGGAAAATGGTTTGCGATATGCCTCTGTTTGGTTCTCATCTGTCAATTGCGGGCGGTTATGAAAAAGCAGTTTACCATGCAGCCGAACTGGGCATGGATACCGTGCAGATTTTCACCAAAAACAATAATCAGTGGCGTGCCAAAAAACTGACCGAGGAGGATTGTGAAAAATTCCGGACCGCAGTTAAGGAAACCGGAATTCGCACCCCCTGTGCTCATGACAGTTATCTGATCAACCTGGCCAGTCCGGATCCGGAGCTGTTTCAGAAGTCAGTTGGAGCCCTGACTGTTGAACTGGAACGGGCAGAAGCATTGGGGCTGGCTGGCGTGGTCATGCATCCCGGAAGCCACGTAAAAGACACACCGGAAAACGGCCTGAAACGCATTGCCGAAGGGATTGATGTCGTCCACAAATCGACTGCCGGGTTCAACTGCCAGCTCTGGCTGGAAACGACAGCAGGACAGGGAACCAATCTCGGCTATCAGTTTGAGCACCTGCGAGACATCATTCAGCAGGTCCAGGAGCCGGAACGATTGAGTGTGTGCGTGGATACCTGTCACATTTTTGCAGCTGGCTATCCATTGATCACTGAAGCAGAATATAAAGCCACGTTTCAGCAGTTTGATGAAATTGTTGGAATAGAACGGATCAGGGCTTTCCATCTCAACGACAGTAAAAAGCCGCTGGGAAGTCGCGTAGACCGGCACGAACACATTGGTGAAGGTGAACTGGGGCTCGAACCGTTCCGCCATGTGGTCAATGACCCCCGCTTTGCAGAAATCCCGATGTACCTCGAAACCAAAAAGGAAGATCGGAAGGGTGAGGAAATGGATGCAGTCAACCTGCGCATCCTCAAGTCATTGATCGGTTGAAATTTCGATTCAGGACTGTTTCATTCTGTCTCAATTTCGAAATAAACTCCTCGCCGAATTATCCTGAGATTCGTCACGTCCAGTCCAGTTATCTGATGGTTTCGAAAAGACATGCAGGTATGC
Source organism: Planctomycetaceae bacterium (assembly GCA_020426065.1). Taxonomy (GTDB): domain Bacteria; phylum Planctomycetota; class Planctomycetia; order Planctomycetales; family Planctomycetaceae; genus Rubinisphaera. The sequence continues at coordinate 5,956 of JAGQQT010000133.1, forward strand.
TTTCTGAAGCGATTCGGACGTGTTCCTGTGCTACTTTTCAATAAAGCTCATGTTAATTACTAGCAAAATTGAAAAGAGTTATGACGATGAACTGGTCTGAATTGTGCTCACGGCTGTTGCCGGGAGAAGGCAAAATCAGGTTTCCCAAACTGGCTATCCCGGCTTTGCCGGATGTGGTTTTCAAGGTGGCCCAGAAGGCTCAGGAGCCTGATGTGGCCGTCAGTGATCTGGGGGGCCTGATTGAAACCGATGCGGCTTTGACCAGCGAGATGCTTCGGTACGTCAACTCCTCAGCCATGATGCTGCGTCACAAAGCCTCCAACGCCTCTCGAGCCTGCGCATTGCTGGGTGTGAAAAAAACCAAACTTTTTGTACTAACAGTGGCCTCCAATCGACTGATGAACTCAGTCATATCCCCTCTGATCGTCATGCGAAGATTTTCAGTTTCTTCCATGGAACGGGCCTTGTTTGCTAAAGCTGTTGCCAGCCATAAAAAGCTCGATTCTGATCTGGCATTTTCCTGTGGCCTGCTTCAGGACCTGGTATTACCCACATTGACGGCAGATCTGTTGGATCATTACTCAGACTTTATGACTGCTGTTAAACAGACCGGAGAGGATCTGGCAGTCCACGAACGGAATCGATTCGGCTGGGATCATGCATTGGCTGCAGGCCTGATTATGAAAGGCTGGGGCTTTCCAGATGACCTGATCAGCTGTGTTGTGATGCATCATCGGCTGGAAGAAATCCTGGCTGATCCGGAACTGGCAAAGACAGAACTGTTTCCAGTCGCCATGGCAGGTTTACTGCATGACCTGCTGGGACAAAGCCCGAATGGCTGCACCCGTCTCCAGAATTGCTGGTCTGAGCACATGACGGATATCCCGCTGGAAGACATTGCCGAGATCGTCTCGCAACAACTGGATGAGCTTGTATCAGAACGTCATGGTCATGTGACACTTTCCGAACAACTCTCTATGGCTGTTTAGTCTGTTTATTACTCGGCCATACCGGCTTTTTTCAGGATTATCTCGTGTCCGACACGGTTGTTATCGCGTTGAATCAACTTCGCCCGGGCCTGGTACTCCCTACCGCGATATACGACGGGAGGAATCAGGACCTTTTGCTGCTGGGCAAAGGGCTACGAGTAACTCATCAACACCTGCAACGGCTGTTTGCACGTGGTATCTCTTCGATTGCAATTGACCAGGAATTTGCCAGCGAGATTACCAAGGGCGGATCTTCTGCTCCTGCACAAACCAGTAAGGCTGCTGTTTTACGCCAGAGACAGATTGAGCGTGCCCAGGAGCGAGAAGAGGTTGTCCGACGGGAAAGAGCTCCCCTGATGGAGCAGCTCAAACGTCCGGAAACGCTGGAATATTCCGAGGAAGTCCTTGAATCGCGTACACAAAAGCGGGAACAGACCCGTTCAAGTCTGAAGACTTTTTTTGATTCAGCCAGTCTGCCCGGTTTGCGGGATGGCAAAGCAGTGAAGGGAATCGCTGTCGAAGCAATTCAGGATATGATGCTCGACCTGGACCTGTTTGTGAAACTGGCCATCGATCCGAATGATGCAAGTGAGGATCACGATCATTGCGTGAGGGTCTCGGAACTGGCGATGGCAGTGGCGACGGTCATGCAGCATCCCCGCAATCGAGTCGAAGAACTGGGCATGGGATGTCTGATCTACCGTTCCGCGATTTCGAAAAAGTGTGAACATCTCCGGAATCTGGACCGGGATCTGACAGCTCTGGAAAAGCTTGAATTTACTAAAAATCCCAAGCTGATGTTTGAGGCACTGGAAGATGTGACTGATATCCCGGTTGGTGCCCGGCAGGTTGCTTATCAGATTTATGAGCGTTGGAATGGGAGCGGATATCCACGGCAAAAAGCTGGGAATCAGATCCACCCGCTCGCCCGAATTGCTTCGGTTTGTGATGTTTATGTGGCATTAACCTCCAGCCGTCCTCATCGTCGGGCGTTCGAGCCATATCAGGCTGTCGAACAGATCCTGATTGACACCAGGAATCATAAATTTGATCCCAAGGTGGTGCGGGCATTCCTGCAGACAGTTTGTCTGTATCCATTGGGATCCTATGTTGAATTGACAGATGGTCACATGGGGGTGGTCATCCGCACCAATATTGAGCATTTTGATCGGCCGGTTGTCAAACTTCTGTTCAATGAAAAAAGTGAGCGAATCATTTCCCATACGATTGATTTGCAGGAAACACCTGAGCTCTCTGTCGTCCGGGCAATTGAAAAAGATGTTTTTGAGGTCATGCTGCTGGCGACGGAAAACAAAAAGGCAGTTCAGAGAACCTTTGCTTTTGATCCCCAGATTTGACCGGAAATGTTTAAGTACATCACGTATTATGCTGGTGTTTGTTTCCGCTGGCATTTCGTGAAGTTTTTCGATGAGCCGACTTCTGCAACAGCTTTCTGAAGGCAGGCTTCTCCTGCTGGATGGTCCCATGGGGACAGAACTTTCCGACCGGGGCTTTGATGTGGACCGGGACGGCTGGTCTGCCAGAGCTTTACTGGATGCTCCGGAACTGGTTCTCCAGATTCATCAGGACTATGTCTCAGCAGGGGCAAATCTGCTGACGACCAACACCTTCAGGACTTTTTCCCAGAACCTGCGGAGTTGGGACTGTCCCCTGTCTGCAGAAGAGATGACCCGGCGTGCAGTTGAGCTGGCTCGAGGAGCGGCGGGGGATCAATGTGAAATTCTGGGGTCCATCGCGCCAGTCGGCGATTGCTATGAGCAAGGAAAGACTGGGTTCAGTGCCGGGCAGAAGGCCCAGATTGAAGAGCACGTCAACAACCTGATTCAGGCGGGAGTGGATGGGTTTTTAATTGAAACCCAGACTTCATTTCCGGAAATGCTGTATTCCGTGCAAATCTGCCGTCAGTATGCTTTGCCGATTCTGGTGAGCATGGTGACCCGGGATGGAAGCACCATGCTGGATGGGACACCCATCAGGGAGATCTGGAAAGAGCTGGAGGTTCAGGGGATTTGTGCGATTGGCTGTAATTGCATCCCGGTGGAAATCGTCTCCGCGTTCCTCTCCGAACTGAAAGACTGCCAGTTACCCAGACTGGTTTACGCGAATTCCTCGATGTGTGATCCTCAAGGCAGATGGCATCCGACAGCAGGCGCTGACTATAACCGGCATTCTCAGCTGGCGGCCGAGTGGATTAAACAGGGAGTCAGAATTCTGGGAGGCTGCTGTGGTACAAATTCGAAGCTGATTG
>JAGQQT010000134.1 GCA_020426065.1 Planctomycetaceae bacterium
GGTGCTTTTGTTCGAGCGGAGTGAGGGGGCGACCATCATTGCTAATGGTCAACTGCAGAGACTCTGTATTGTTATCAATCCGTTCAAGCATGACTTGAATCTGACTGGCACCAGTAGATTGATGCCAGGCGTTGCGGAGGATTTCGGCCAGAACGATGCGAAACTGGATCGGATCCGCATTCAGTTCTCGTGAGGACTCCGGCAGAGAGAGTATAAACTCAGGTTTCTGGTCCCGTTGCTGCTCCAGCATCAATGTTTTTTGTTGAGCAACAACTTCTTTCACTGCAGCGACAGGATCAAATCGCTCCAGCTCAGGCTGCGGAGGATTGGCAAACGTCATCAGATCGCCAATCATATCCCGGATCCGCAGCGCCTGTCCGACGATTGCCGCCAGTGACTGTCGCTTGACCAGGTCCTCTTCCTGCTGCAAAAGCATTCCTGCCCGGCCGGCAATCACAGCCAGAGGATTATTGATTTCATGGGCCACACCGGACGCCAGAAAACCGACACTCGCCAGCCGCTCTGATCGAATCAGCGCAGTGGTTTTCTCCCGGACTTTTCGATCGAGATCCTGATTGATCTCGTAGAACTGGCTGGTCACCAAGTTGAATACGTCCGCCAGTTCGTTCATTTCATCCCGGGTATTCAGCTGAGCCCGATACTGGAAATCGCCATTGGCGACCCGTTTGGCAGCTTTGTGCAATTCCCGGATTGGTTCAAAGATCCAGTGGTTACTGCTGCCCATCACTCCCAGAAAGAGCAGAAACGCCAGCACTCCAGAAATGATGACAATCTGCAGGCAGGTGGCCAGATTCTTCTCTGCTGCGGAGAGACGCGGCAGAAACACGTCAAAGGGATCTGGAATGGTATTGATGAAACTGTGCAGTGCTGACAGTTGCTGCAGATAAACCGCAACATCCTCAGCCCGTGTTTTGGGATCGATCAGCCGACCGCCCTCGTGTTCTTTTTCCAGAAACGCAATCGTATCAATGATCCTGCGTTTCAACAGAGTGTAGTCATCCGCGTTGATCGAGGACTGATTCGGCAGGTGATCCAGTTGAGTCAGAAATTTGCGAATAGAATCCTGACTGCGGCGCAAAGCAATACCAAACTGGTGATGCTGAAAGGCGGCGAATGTCTCCAGATCAGTCTTGCCTCGATAACCCGGCTGCTGCATCAAAGGAACAAATAGCACATCGATCGCTGCAACCAGATCTGACTTGCGCGGGGCGTCTTTGATACTGAATTCCAGGTCAGTAACGACATCGCGGTAAGATGCCAGCCCGACGATAGAAGCGGCGGTTGTCATCAGCAGCATCAGAAACACTAACGCAAACTGAAAAAACAACTTACGTCGAATAGAACATGTCAGAAACACACCGTCCCTCCCTGTGCGGCGGCAACAAACTTCGCTGGGCGAAGTGTAACACAGGTCCGCCGAATCAGGAAGTTGACTTCACTTGGAATGCAGAGGGGAGCCGATTCCTCAATGAGGAGGCCGCGGGCGTTAGGCAACTGCAGAAACGCCCGCGGCAAAGTGCCTCATTTTCCGTTTTTCTGGCTCTGTTGAGCCTGTTTCCCCAGCATGGTTTCTGAGAATCCTCGCAGGTCGGTCCAGAAGGTTCCATCCCCGGCGAAGATCAGGTTCAGTTCGATATTTTCAGGGAGTTCGCTGGCAAAAACCCACATATTGTAGGCTTCACCTGAACCGAATGAGTCGACGGCCAGTTTAAATTTTTCAGCCTTGGCCTCTTCCTGAACTTTTGTTGCCTCCGCATTGGCCTGGCCCAGAAGAACGGTAGCCTGTGCCTCCAGCAGTGAGATTTCCCGGTCAATAGCAGCCACCATGCGTTGCGTGCCAGCTGCGGTTTCCTGGGCCGTTTTCTGCCCTTCGGCTACAGCTTTGGCAACCATCTTTTCTGTCTCGACGATCACTTTGGCTGCTTCCAGTTCTACTTTCTGTTCGGCTTCACGCAGGTCCGCTTCGGTCTTGGCCGTCGTTTGTTCCTGATTTCTGGTCAGGGTCAGTTCGTCCGCCACAAACGCCTGCTGAATCGGCAAGCGGACTTCCCGAGGAATGTAGATGTGACGGACCAGTCCATACAGGAGGGTCACATCTTTTTCCAGCAGCACTTCCCGAAACTGATCGGAAGTATCTGTCTGGAATTCCTGACGAGATTCACCCACCAGCAGTTCCACCGCTCCATATTTGGATCCGATGTTACGGCAGATGGATTCAATCTGAGGAATGACCACTTTGGTTTCGACCGCATCGACATTCCCGAATTTGCGAATCACGTTCGGAGCCTGTTCTGGAGTAATCCCCCAGATCGCGGTGAAATCCATACTGATTGGGAAACCGTCGTTGGACGGGAAGGTGATCCCGCTGTCATCATTCACAATCATCGGCTCGCCAGATTCATCATACTTCAGGTTGCCCATGGGATCAGCCTGTAGATTGGATTTGACGCTCCGTTCCCGGTAGCCGATCTCCACAATGTCAATCTGCTGTTCACGACCATTGATTGGATAAATGCCCGGAGGAAAGACTTCGTCCTGAATTCCTTTGACAGCCCCGGTTGTAGGGTTATCGGCCAGATTGGTAACCACACCAACGTAACCAGTTGGGATTTCGACCCAGCCGGAATATTTGGTTTGTGTATCCGTGCGAACGGCGTTTGTACTTACTTTTTTGAATTCATAGGCGTAATCATTGACCCGATAACGCCCCGGCCCGAACACTTTTCGCAGCACACCCTTGAACTCGGTTTCACCCAGATCACCATCAACAAGGAACTCACCACCGGGCAGCTGTTTTCCGATCTTCGAAGTTGCGATCGCAATTTCACCGGCTTCTACCACGACGTCTTCAACCAGCTCACGTTCCCAGTAAAAAGGGGATTTGAAGTGACGGCCTGGACCCAGCATCTGTTCCATCATTCCTTTTTCCAGTACGTTGCCATTTTCATCCACCTTGGCAAACCCGGTGCGGGATTCCGGAGTGTTATATCCGGGCAACAGTGGTAGAGGGGGGCCTTTGTATCGCAGACGCAGGCTCCAGCCTTCCGGCACATAAATCCGGTTGATCCCCCATTCCACAAAAGTCCAGGCACCCAGAAACAGCAGCAGGACAAAGATTCCGGCCACGATGGAGAATTTTCGACTGTTATTGGAGCATGGTTGTTCGCTGCTCATGACATTTCCCATTCCGGAGAAAGTGTAAAATCTAATCGAGTGACGAATCGGACAAATAGTGCCTTATTCAGCTGCAGGTGAAACGACCGGCGGCTCAGTAGTGACAGGTTTCTTCGGAGTCACGGTCTGTCCGGGAGCAAACGATTCGAAGATTTTCATGATCGGGCTGTCTTCGGTATTCGCCATAATGCGGCGATAAGCCGGAGCCAGTTTCTGGTTCAAAACGTATCGGGCAAAAGCAGCTCCATCTCCTTCAAAGGCTTCGACGGAACGTTTCCAGCCCGCTGCTTCCGCTTCGTTGTCAAATCGAATCACGTCGGCCTCAGCTTTGCCGCGAGCCTCAATAGCTATGGCTTCATCTTCGGCGGCCTCCAGTTTCAGTTTGGCCACCTCCAGATTTTCATTGGCCTTGGTGACAGCCACTTCCTGTTCCCGCATTGCTTCCGTGGTGACCTTAACCACTTCTTCTTCAGTGCGGATCAGTTCCTGCTTCCGTTTCACCATCTCTTTTTCAACGGCGAGTTTCTGCTCGGAAGTCTGCTGCAGGATCTGTTGCTGATACTGCTTTTCTTCCTGCTTCGACAATTCGCGACGTCGTACCGGCTCAGCAATCTGCTGAGGTGGACTGATATTGGTAATCAGAGCCACCACAATCTCGATTCCGAGTGGCTCGCACTCGGACTTCATGGCGGTTTCAAAATCTTTCTGGAACTGAATACGGGTTTCCCCGGAGATGAAATCGCGGCCAGATTTTTTCGACCCTTCAACTCGGCAAAAACTGCGGGCAATCGGCATGATCACCTTGCGAATGATTTCCTCGTCAATGAGTTCACCGTTATCTTCATCGTTGTAGGTCACATAGACCTCGGCCGCCTTTTCAGGCATGACTCGGAACTCAACAATTCCGTCCAGGCTCACCCAGAATCCGTCTTTGGAAGGAAACCCCATGTCCTTCTTTTCGGCCAGGTTGAAACGCTGGCTGCGGCAATCAACGAGGTTGATCCGCTCTTCGTAAGGGTTGTAGTAATGTGTTTTGGTCCCCAGGGTTTCTTCCTGTACTCCTCGGGAGCCAGGTGGCACCAGCATCTTATTGGGATCAGCAGGCATCGGGCCGGCCAGGTTTGTCACCACGCCCCGGTAACCTGCCGGGATAATGACGGGATCCTTGATTTCCATTTTGAAGAGATAAGGATGAATGGGATAACGACCGGCAGTCAGATAGCCTGGAACAACCCCTTTGGTGAGCACGCCTCCCTGCAGCATTTCCCTGGACGGATCAACTTTCGCCAGAAACTCACCGTAGTTCAGATTGTCTCCGGTCAGTGAGATCAGGATTCCCATTTTTCCCTGAGGGACTTCTTCCTGATCAATCACTTTCCAGTCCCAGTTGTAAGGATCACTCCAGTGTTTTCCTTCCAGGAGAAATTCCTTCTGAACGCCCTTGTACTCAGCACTGGAAGCAACTTCTTCATTGTTATCCAGGTTCTTGCCTGTCTTCTTGATGAGGATGGCCATTTTGGCGGTCGGAACATCAATCTGGAAAAACATCAAAGCCAGATAACCGAACAGAAAGGCTCCCATGATCAACATGACCAAGCCACCCGCTCCGAAGAAAACGGCTTTCAGTGCACGAAGATTTGGGTCATTTTTTCTGGCCATAACCAATCCTATCCTCTGTTCATTACTGATCTTGGGGCGATCTGGCCTTGCTCAGGCCAAGTGTTTCGTTTTCTCAACATGGAATGGACCCCGCTCAACCATAACGCAAAAACTGGGCAGGGGTTCATAAAAATATATTTTTCTCAGATTTCCTGTTTTGACACTCTCCTGAGGCTTCAGGTCCAAAATCGGTATAACCGGCAACTTTGGAAGATCCTCATCAGACATCTCAGAGTATTGACAGTTTGCATTGTCTACATTCTCCTGATCTCCCAGAACTCCGATTTGAGGGTTGGGGACTCGGAATAGCTTACGCAGTTATTCCAGATTCCACCAGAAACAGCAGACTCAAGGAGTCTCCGGAGGCAGGTCCCGGAAGACGTGATGAACGGTGAGACGATGAATGCAAAATATGAAATCACAGTATTGGGGACGGACCCGGTAACCCGGGAGCTGATTCCCCAGTTGGCGACTCTCTTCTCCCGGATTGCCTGGGTGGCACCTCGGTTTCCACTGGATGTAGCGCCCAGCTGGAACGTCGACCGCTGGTTAGGGGATCCTGCTTTTGAATCACAGAATCGGATCGCCGTCCAGAATCGCGGTGATGTGAATTATCTCGATACAGAACAGACCATCATTGCTGTTGGTTGCCAGCAGAGGCAGACCGGCCTGACCAGCACTCCTTCTCCCAGGATCCTGCTGCCGGGTGATCTGAAGAATCATCGTCGTTTTGATTCTCTGGCCATCATCGGCTTAGGGGAGACGGGAGCGAGTGTGTGGGAATCTGTGCGTGAGCGCTGTCGTCAACTCCTGTTGATTGACACTTATCAGGGGATCATTACCACACGTGAATTCATGCAGCACAGGACTGCTTCTCACACTCTCTATACCAACAATGGTGTGGCAGGTTGTGAAGACCTGGGCAGAGTCATTCGACTCTACCTGGAAAACGGTCATGTTCTGGATGTGGATTTTGCCGTCAGCTGTCAGGGACGCGTTGGCAGAACCGCTACTCTGCAACTCGCCAATGCAGGTTTGATGGCTGATGATGCCGGCAAAATCTGGTGCAACGAGGATTGTGAAACCTGGACAGATTCCATCTATGCCATTGGCGATGTCGTTGGGTTTAGCGGTCAGCCGGATGTTTCGTCCCCTGTTGACCGCTGTCTGCAGGCCATCTGGAGCAAATCCTTCCAGCAGCAGAAAGAATTTGCATTGGCTTGATTTGCCAGGTGTGTGGGCAATCAGCGAAACAGGTTTTCTGTTTCAACCTGCCACTCTGCTGTCTGAACACCCGGTGCCAGCGAGTTCCAGCGGGGGCCATCGTAACTTGTCAATTCGGAAGCTTCCGGGCGGCTCTCGGCCGCTCCCGGAAACTGAATTTCATAGCTGAGCAGTCCTTCAACAATTCCCTCTGTGGCAATCACACGTGCAGGGTATTGTCGGGATCGCGTCCAGCTAACTAAGGCATTGTTTTTTCCCAGCAAGGCATTCTGTCCCAATACATTGATCGACTGGATGGAGCGTGAGGGATCATCCGGACTGAGGAAGCGAACCAGTGAGGCTTGCGCTTCATTGAGATCGAAGACACAGTTGGTCACATCCAGGTCCAGTTTCACGCTCGTCTGCTCAGGGATCACAGGCAGGTCAACCAGCACAACCGACTGGGCATCCCGCACGGTTGTCTGGTCGAGTGTGATCCCGGGGAGTGTGGATGACTTCTGGTTTTCTGCAAAGCGAACCAGCTCGTGTGGACCAGTCATCAGGCAGTTCTCGAAACGGATCTGCCTCGATTCTCCTGCGATATAAAGTCCTGTCGTCGCCTGGGAAAAATGACAGTTAACGAAACGGATGACTCCCTGGTGAGGTTCCATTCTGGCAATCGGACGCCAGGCGATTCCCTTGACCTCATTCTCTCCAGGCTGATTCTGAGAGTCTTTGTCTGCTGAATGCCGGAACACTGTTCGTTCGACATGCAGGTTCATCGACTGGCAGACGCACAGTGCGGGGGATTCCGTTTCTCCGGCACGCTTCTTTCCAGATGCAGCCGTGGAGCCCGGGTTTTCATTTGTGATCAGAATATCCTGCAGCCGGATGTCAGTTCCCCACAGCCTCCAGGGAGAACCTGTAACAACCACTTCAGCCTTGAGTAATCCCGGTGCTGGCTGACCTTCAGTCTCGACCGGTTTCTGGACGGAAACCAGTAACGGTCCGACGACTGAAACATCATCCGCTCGATATCGAATGCCTGGTTCCAGTACCAGTGTGCCATCTTCCTGAGGAGCAGGTAACGGGCGGAGCTGATCAGGATCTTCTTTTAATTCAGCAGGAGTGGATGTCTGTCTGTTGAGGCTGCTGATGACTGGTATCGTTTTCCATTCAGTCCATGAACTGGCCGCAACAACTCCTACTGCCTGCCACATCAGAAACGCCAGGCAGACAGCGGCACTGCTTCCCAGTGCAACCGTTTTGGCCTGGTCGTGCCGTGAGATCGGAAAGCTGTTCCGGGCAATCGCGTGCTGGCGGACACTCCGGGAGATCAACTGAGGAGAAGTCAGAGATCTGGCTGATGCCGAACGCTGAGGAGTTGTCGAAACTGTTCGCAGACGGGGATCCGGGGAGGTCCACTGGCTGATCAGGCGAGTTGTCTGCTCATCGGTTTCCGGTGCAAGCTCCCGCACATCTGGAATCCGCTGTTCGACATGGGCATTGATTTTGAAGAGCGGATCAACCGAAAACCAGGCCGGGCGTCCACAGGCCAGTTGCCATAACAGGCAACCGGCGGCATACAGATCACTTTCGTGCGTCCATTTCCCGGTATGCAGGATTTCTGGTGCAAAGTGATCATATGATTCGAAGGGCAGTCTGGTCTGAAGGGTCCACCTGGGTTGAGCTTCGGGACGAACACCTCCGTTCAGCAGAAACAGGGAACCTGAACACCCCAGAAACAGGTTTCCTGGTCGAATGTCTCCGTGAACAAACCCTGTCCTGGCATACTGCGAAAGACGCTCGCGGAGGAATCCGGCAACCAGACTGAGAAATTCGGGGGTGAAGCGTCCCTGTCGAATCAGCAGATCCCGGGCAGTGAGTCCCTGCTGAAAGGGCGTGATGACATACAATGAAGTCTCGCGAGCCAGATACTGTGGCGCGGGTTTTTCCAGCCCCGGGTGATAGGCTGCTTCCAGAAGACGGGTGACTGCCTGCGCGGCGGGAATCTGATCTTCCGGGAATTCCTCAACTCGGAAGAACTGCTGACGATTCGCCGAACGAGCCAGGTAACAGCGATGATACTGCTCATTGCTCAACAGATCGATGAGCAGCATGTCTGCCAGTCGGAGTTGGTCAGAACGTCCTGCCTGCAGCATTTCCGCCTGAAATGGCGAGAGCTTGCCAGACTGAACCAGGGCATCGATCCAGGTAGAATCGAAGACCGGCAGGTCCTGGGAGAGTCGGCGGACGACGGTGCGACAGCGCAAGACATCCCGCTCCCGACAGGTCGTCGAGCGTGTGAGTGCATCAATCAATTGTGCTGATGGCAACTCATACATTCCTGAGGAATCCTTTCCTCCTGCAAAGGTCAGTGCCACAGACCTCAGCCTGCTGCATTCAGCAGCTCATACGAGATGTGAATCCGTTCCCTGTTGAAACCAGGCTTTTCTGCTTCCCTGGAGCTGGTGGATCATAACTCACAGACCATCCATCTCCTAGAGGATCTCGTGAGCTGGCGGGAATCGGAGCAAGCATTCCCAAGCAGTGGCAGGGAACAGGTGTTCCCTGCTTTGTCAGGTCCCCGTAGAGTTATTACTCGTCGGAAGCCAGCATCCAGCCTGCCAGTTCCAGGCTGTACTCGCACAGTTCTTCTTTGCGAAAGTAAATGTCGATTTCACGGGCTGCTGCTTCGGGCCCATCGCTGCCGTGAATGAGATTCATCTGGCGGGAGGTGCCGAAGTCTCCCCGAATAGTTCCCGGGGCTGCTTCCCGACCGTTTGTGCTCCCCATCATGCTACGCATGACCGAAATCGCCTGTGGACCTTCAACAACCAGGGCGACCACCGGAGCAGCGGTAATGAAAGATTCCAGGTTGGGATAAAACGGCTTATTGACATGTTCTGCGTAATGCGCCCGAGCCAGTTCAGGAGTGACTCTCAGCATTTTCAGGGCGACAATCTTGAATCCTTTATTTTCAATCCGGCCAAGGATGGATCCAATCAGTCGTCGCTGGAT